>PLXI01000282.1 GCA_003151375.1 Hyphomicrobiales bacterium | reverse complement strand
GCCCCATCGCCAATGCTTCTTACAAAGATTACGCCGGCGACATTAATCACTCCGGTAAATATCTCCTGGGCCTGATCAACGACATTTTGGACATTACGCGCATTGAAGCCGGCAGGCGCGAAATTGTAGAAGAGCCAGTGAGCATTGGCGATGCCGTCATCGACGCTTTATTGCTTTGCGAATCCAATGTGGTAAAAAAGAATATCACGATCACCACAGATTTATCTGCAGCGTTGCCACGGCTTCTCGGCGATATGCGCGGCATCAAGCAAGTGGCGATAAATGTCATTTCCAACGCAATTAAATTCACGCCCAAGGGCGGCAGGATTACCGTTGGTGCGGCGCGCCAATCGGATGGAGCGTTACGCTTTTTCGTGCGCGACAATGGACCTGGCATACCACCTCATGAAGTGCGCAACGCGCTTGACGCATTCAGCCGTGGTCATGACGCCACTAAGAAAGCTATTGAGGGCACAGGCCTTGGCTTGTCGATTGTAAATGGCATCATGCAATTGCATGATGGCCGGGTTGATATTGAAAGCGTGGTTGGTGTGGGCACAACAGTGTATTGCAGCTTCCCCGCCAAACGTGTGCTATCTGGCCCACGGGCCTTGATGCACGATGGTTTGGCTCCCGCCAGCGAAACCCAGCGACATTTGATTAACCTGACGGCTTGATTGAAGCGATCTTGGCCGCACCCTGACATTTGCTATGGCGATCTGCTAGACTAGCTTTTGCATGCCTAGTTGCGGCAGCAAGCGGAACTTTTCATCATGCGCCGCGTTATTGTACAAAATTAGAGGACAAATCAATGCGAATGCTTATCTCTATTGTGATAATTGTCTACCTTGTTGGCATTGGCGTTGAACTTGCCCCAACGTTCAGCGCTAACTGGAAATCCGCCCCAGCCTCGCAACTTGCCGAAAGCGTTTTTCAGGAACTACCGCACGCCTTGGCTTGGCCGGCGGTCTTCTATCGCCGCATGTCCGCGTCGCCCTAGGCTGACGGCTCAATCCTTATTAGAAACGCCAGCGCTTTCAAAAGTGGCCATACCATTGTGGCAGGCAAGCGCGGCTTTGACTACGCCAGCGGCCATTGCTGCGCCTGAGGCTTCACCCAAGCGCATGCCAAGATTGAGTAGGGCCTCTTTGCCCATTTCTTTAAGCAACCGCGCATGAGCAGACTCAGCCGAAACATGACCAAAGAGACAATGATCCAGCGCTGATTTATCGGCCTTATACAAAACCGCTGCAGCTGCCGTGGCCACATAACCATCCACAATCACCGGTACATTCTGCATGCGCGCACCCAAGATTGCACCCGCCATGGCGGCAAGCTCGCGCCCACCCAAGCGGCGCAACACTTCCAGAGCATCATGCAAATGACCCTTATTCAGCAGGATCGCTTTATTCACAGCATCGGCTTTGCGTTTGAGGCCAGCGCCATCAACGCCCGTGCCTGGCCCCACCCAATCTTCGCCCTTGCCGCCGAATAGCCCGCAAGCCAAGGCTGCGGCAATAGTGGTGTTGCCAATGCCCATTTCACCAATGCACAAAAGGTCACAGCCGCCAGCAATTGCTTCCATGCCGTAAGCCATAGTGGCGGCACAGTCTTTTTCGCCTAAGGCTGGCTCAAGCGTAATGTCTCCGGTGGGTTGCTCCAGCGCCAGTTCAAAAACTTTGAGGCCAAGGTCAAACGTCTTGCAGATTTGGTTGACCGCCGCGCCATCCGATTGGAAGTTGGCCACCATCTGCGCCGTCACGGCCTGCGGATATGCCGCGACACCTTGGTTGACCACGCCGTGGTTGCCAGCAAACACCGCTACCACCGTGCGGTCAGCACGCGGCGGGTAATGATGCTGCCAGCCCGCCATGAATTCCGCGATATGCTCTAACTTTCCCAACGCCCCGGGCGGTTTGGTGAGAATGCCGTCGCGTGCTTTCACCTTAGCAATGGCATCGCCATCCGTCTTAGGCATGGAGCTGAGGAGGGCGCGGATATCATCAAAGGGTAAGCCAGTCGTCATGTTTATCTCGTTCGCAATAAGGTTTCTTGATTAGCTAGGCGTGAAGCGCTTAACACATAGAAATGCCAAAGCAGCAAAATAATCTATCATGAGCAGCCAACCAGAAATTACACTGAGCAGCGAGAGACCCTTTCAGCCGGTGGCGGAGTTTTTGGCTTCGCTGCGCTTTTTGACGCGACTGCCCATTCCCTTTGCCAAAACCGTCACGCCAGTGCCGTTATCCCAGGCGATGCGGCAATTTGGATTGGCTGGAGCTGTGATTGGGGCTTTGATTGGTTTGGCGCTGAAAGCCATCAGCTTTTTCCACATGCCGCTATTAATGGCAGCCAGCTTTGCCGTGGGCTTTAGCCTGCTGGTCACCGGCGCATTGCATGAAGACGGCTTGGCTGACACCGTCGACGGGCTGGGCGGTGGCAAGACGCGTGAACGCCGGTTGGAGATCATGCGTGATAGCCGCATTGGCACTTATGGTGCGGCGGCATTGATGCTGGCTCTGATGTGCCGCGCCGGGGCCTATATTGACTTGCTGGGGATGGCTTACGGTCAAACGATATTGGTGTTGGCAGCATGTGGCGCTTTCTCTCGCGCCATGGTGGTGGATTTGTTGTGGGCCACAAGGTCTGCCCGAAGCGATGGACTTTCCGTCCATGCCGGAAGGCCCAGCCGCAACACTGCGCTGTTTGCCATCGTCTCGGCTGCGGCCATTGCCATATGGGCGGGGGTGGATATTGCGCCAATGGCTGGCGTTGAAGCCATTGGTGTTGCACTTCTTGTCACCGCCGGAATGAGGATGCTGGCCACTAAACTGATTGGTGGGCAGACCGGAGACATATGCGGCGCGACGCAAGTTTTATGTGAACTGGCAATGCTGGCAACCTATCTATCAACCATTCATTAACTCTGACTTTCGGATTTTGCATAGCGTCAACCATTCTTCATCTGCGCTGGCTTTATGCTTTGCGCAACATGTTCAATAAATCCCTACGTTCAAGTTTGGCTTTGGCGCTTTTCCTGACCATCACGGCCGGCCTGCCCACATTGCGCCCGGCCGTGAACGCAACAACGCCATTTCAGCTGATGGCGATGACTGAAATTAAAGGCGGCCAAAACGGACATTATGTGGTGAAGGCATTTATCAACAATCAGGCCATTACAGTTTTAGTGGATACGGGTGCTTCAGCTGTGGCCCTGAGCGCGCACGACGCGGAGCAAGTAGGCCTGCATCCAGGATTGCTGACTTATAACGTGACGGTCGCCACCGCCAACGGCACGGTGAAGGCGGCGCGCGTGAAGCTTGATAAGGTGGAAATAGACGGCGTGCGTGTTGATGATGTAGACGCTTTAGTGCTGCCGGAAGGCGCTCTCACCGGTACACTATTGGGCATGACCTTCTTGTCCAGGCTTTCCAGCTTCACGTCCGAAGGCGGCAAGTTGACGCTAAAGAACTAGCACGTTGACCTTCAAAGCCGCCTGCCTTAACTCGCCCAGAAATGGTTGATATTGAAGCCCCACCTATCGTCACCCCATGTGTGAAAGTCTGTGTGATTGATCCGCAAACTGATCTCTGCATCGGCTGCGCAAGAAACCGCAATGAGATTGCTCTATGGATTGATATGGGTGACGCTGCCCGCGCCGAAGTGATGACACAATTGCCTGAGCGCATGGCCAATTTGACCAAAGGCAAAACGCGGCGTGGCGGTAGAGCAGGGCGCCTATCGCGGGGTGGATAAGCCACTGAATTCTTGACTAACTTAAGTTGTTCGCGCACGCTGGCGACTCAGTGAGTGGCGTGGTTTGCAATTTCAAACATATCAAGAAAACTGTGGGGAAATCACATGGCTAAAGTTAAAGCACATCAACTATATGTCGAACGCGAAAAGAATGGCAAATGGGCGGTTCGCCGCAAAGGCTCCGAACATGCAAGCCATGTATTGCCAACCCAAGCTGCGGCCATTGTCACAGCGCGCAAAATGGAACCAGGTGGCAAGCCATTAGTAGAGCGCGCACGCACCACCGCTGGTGGCCATAAAGGCAAATGGCGCAAGGCCTGAGAGATTAGCGCACCTACTGAATTTAAACGTAACCTAAAAACCTCACCTTGAAATTGATTTCAAGGTGAGTTTTATTTTATTTGCGGCGTTTGGCATTGTAGCGATAGTGGATTTAATTCATCCCCTCCTCAAGCCGCAACAAGCCTCGCTTGTTCCTCAACCGCCGCCAAAGCCTGATAGAGCACTTCAACGCCAGCGCCATGTTTCTGGCCTTCAACCGTCAACACCTGCCGCCAAAATCTACCGCCCGCTTGGGCGTGATAGAGCCCTAACATATGTCGCGTGATGTGATGCAATGGTGCGCCGGTTGCAACATGCTGCGCGATATAAGGCAGCATGGCTTCAACTGCATCGCGCCTTGTGGCCACTGGCGTAGGCCTTCCTAGAAACAGCGGATCAACTTGGGCGAGTTCCCATGAGTTGTGATAAGCCACGCGCCCCAGCATGATGCCATCCAAACCATCTAAATGCTCAACACCCGCCGCAACCGATTCAAGCCCGCCATTGAGTTCAATATGCAGTGCCGGATAAGCTGATTTTAATTTCTTCACCAACTCATAATTCAGGGGCGGAATTTCGCGATTTTCTTTCGGGCTAAGACCTTTGAGCCAGGCTTTTCTTGCGTGAACAGCAAAAGATTTGCAGCCAGCATCACTTAACGCCTTCACAAACGAAAAAAGCGATTGCTCTTCATCTTGCTCATCAATCCCGATACGGCATTTAATGGTGACCGGAATTTTCACCCCTGCTTGCATGGCTGCAAAGCAATCAGCCACCAACTCTGGCGTTGCCATCAGACACGCACCGAAATTGCCACCTTGCACGCGGTCAGACGGGCAGCCGCAATTAAGGTTGATGGCGCTGTAACCAAAATCTTCGCCGATCTTTGTGGCCTCGGCCAAAATCTTCGGCTCACTGCCACCCAGTTGCAGCACCACAGGCTGTTCTCGTGGAGAAAAATCCAACAGTTTATTGCGGTCGCCATGCTTGATCGCCCGCGCCGTCACCATCTCTGTGTAGAGCACAGCGCTGCGCGTAAGGGTGCGGTGGAAAACGCGGCAATGCCGATCCGTCCATTCCATCATGGGCGCAATAGAAAACGTTTTGCCGATTACTGCTTTGTTAATTTTAATCATTAGGCCTGCGTGCTTAGCGCTTTAAGGTTTTTGCGCCAAATAGAAAATAGTGAAATAAAGCGTGATGTTACCACATTGCCATTGAAGATTATCGCGCAATAAGTTGCATTTTTTTTTGCAGCGGTTTCTGACCCAGCCAAAATACAAATTGTGGAGAGCCTTTTGACGCTCGACTGTTTTGGTGCTTAGCTAAGTTACAGATGCCTTGAAGGCTCGAGGCAGGGAGTACATCAAAATGAAAACATATCGCTTAATTTCTACTGCATTTTTATTGGGAACAGTTTTAGTTGGAGCGGCCCAAGCCAAAACTTTGGTCTATTGCTCCGAAGGTTCGCCTGAAAATTTTACACCAGCTATCAACACCACTGGCACCAGCTTTGATGCGGCGCGGCCCGTTTATGATAAGCTAGTCGAATTCACCCCCGGCACAACCCAAACCCAGCCCGGCCTTGCCGAGAAGACCGATGTTTCTGCAGATGGTTTAACCCTCACTTTTCATCTGCGCAAAGGTGTGAAATTCCATTCTGGCGTGAACGGCTTTACACCAACGCGTGATTTTAATGCCGATGACGTTTTGTGGTCTTTTGCCCGCCAATCAGATGATAAAAATCCGTGGCATAAAGTGTCGGGTGGCAGCTTTGACTA
The DNA here is from genome assembly GCA_003151375.1 of Hyphomicrobiales bacterium. Taxonomy (GTDB): domain Bacteria; phylum Pseudomonadota; class Alphaproteobacteria; order Rhizobiales; family Aestuariivirgaceae; genus Aestuariivirga. Next base: position 8,798 of record PLXI01000282.1, on the reverse strand, counting down.
TTTCAGCGACATGGGAATGCCCGATTTGATCGACAGCATTTCCAAAACTGATGACAACACGGTGGTAATGAAACTGAAACAACCCAACGCACCAATCCTTGCCAATTTGGCGATGGATTTTGCCACCATTCAATCGGCTGAATATGCCGACTTTTTGATGAAGAAAGGAACACCAGAACAGTTTGACCAACTGCCAGTGGGCACTGGCCCGTTCTCATTTGTGGACTATCAAAAAGACGCTGTTATTCGCTATAAGGCAAACCCAGATTATTTCGGTGGCAAGCCTAAGGTGGACGATCTGGTCTATGCCATCACACCGGATGCTTCTGCGCGTTATGCCAAACTGAAAGCTGGCGAATGCCAAGTGATGATAGCACCGAACCCTGCCGATATTCCGGCAATGATGAAGGATGATACTATCAACCTCATCCAACAAGCTGGCCTCAACATTGGCTATTTGTCGATGAATGCGCAAAAACCACCATTTGATAAGCCGGAAGTGCGCAAAGCCATTGCCATGGCGATTGACCGTGGAGCGATCTTGAAGGAAGTTTATCAGGGTGCTGGCCAGCAAGCCAAGAACCCAATTCCACCTACGATGTGGTCTTATGATAAAGATGCAGTCGACATTCCGTATGATCCGGTTGCTGCCAAGGCCGCTCTTGAAAAGGCTGGTGTGAAAGACCTGCAAACTGATCTGTGGTGGATGCCAGTGCAACGCCCTTACAATCCGAATGCAAAGCGTATGGCTGAAATGATGCAAGCTGATCTTGAAAAGGTTGGTATTCACGCCAAACTCGTATCATACGAATGGGGTGAATATCGCAAGCGCGCGCAAGCGGGCGAAGATCAAATGGCACTCTTGGGATGGACTGGCGACAATGGCGATCCAGACAATTTCCTTGCCGTGCTTTTGGGCTGCGGTAAGGACGGAAAACCTAACGGCAATAACATCCCAAAATGGTGTGACGCAAAATTCCAAGATGATGTGAACAAAGCTGTCACATTGGTGGATCAGGGTGAGCGCACCAAACTTTATGTGGATGCGCAAAAGATTGTTGATGCACAAGTGCCATGGGTCAACATTGCACATTCAACTGTGTTCGAACCAGTGAGCAAGAAAGTGACGGGTTATAAGGTCTCGCCACTGGGCTCACATGAGTTCGAAAACGTGGATGTGACCGAATAATAATTTAGAAAACCTTCGCCTTCCCCGCGCTTACAGGGGAAGGCGGGCAATTCTCATGCTCCGCTTTCTCATCAAACGCCTGTTGCTGACGATCCCCACTTTCGTTGCATTGATGTTTGTGACCTTCATAATGCTGCGTCTTGTGCCCGGTGATCCAATCGAAGTGCGTCGTGGTGAACGTGGTATTGATCCAGCGCGACTGGAACAGCTGCGTCATGAAATGGGTTTGGATCAACCCGTGTGGAAGCAGTTCCTTGATTATGCTTCAGGCATTTTGCACGGTGATTTTGGCACATCGATTGTATCGAAAACGCCAATCACCCATGAGTTCCTGACTTTGTTTCCGGCCACTTTGGAACTCTCACTCTGCGCAGGCCTATTGGCAATTTTGTTAGGTGTTCCGGCTGGCGCCTTCGCTGCTGTTAATCGCGGCAAGTTCTTTGATCAGACGTTGATGGCCACCGCGCTGACGGGCTATTCGATGCCGATATTTTGGTGGGGCTTGGTTCTCATCCTTTTCTTCTCCAACACACTGCATCTCACGCCGGTTTCCGGCCGTGTGGATTTGGTGAAGTTTTATTATCCCCAACACACTGGGCTGCTGCTCATCGACAGTCTTATATGGGGCCCCAAAGGCGCATTCCTTGATGTCGTGCGTCATCTTATATTGCCTACAATCGTGCTTGCCACTTTGCCTCTAGCGGTGGTCGCGCGCATGACGCGGTCATCCATGCTTGAAGTTTTGGAAGAAGATTATGTGAGAACTGCCAAAGCCAAAGGTCTATCGCCCTTCCGCATCATTGGCCTTCATGCGCTGCGCAATGCTTTCATTCCGGTGATCACTGCAATCGCCCTGCAAATAGGCTCCTTATTGGCTGGTGCTGTGCAAACCGAAACAATTTTTTCATGGCCCGGTGTAGGCCATTGGCTGATCAGCTCTATTAGCAGACGTGATTATCCCGCCTTGCAAGGTGGCATTATGTTGATCGCGATTGTGGTCATCAGCGTCAATCTGCTGCTTGAACTTACGCTTGGTATCATCAATCCAAGGCTGCGACATGACCAGTGAAACAGTGACAGGCGAAGTGGTCCAACTCGCACCGCCAACCCGGTTCGCCGCCTTTTGGCGCGCGTTCAGTGAAAATCGTGGCGCTGTAGTCGGTCTCATTGTTGTGTGTTTAATTGTGCTGTCGGGAGTTTTTGCGCCACTGCTCACGAGTTACAATCCCTTGGAACAATATCGCGATGCGGTAAAGCTGCCACCCATATGGGCCGAAGGAGGCAGCTGGTCGCATGTGCTTGGAACTGATCCCTTGGGCCGCGACATGTGGGCAAGGCTGATCTTTGGTTCCAGGCTGTCAATCTTCATTGGCCTTTCGGTAATGCTCGTCTCCACAGTGATTGGCGTTGCCCTTGGGCTTATAGCGGCACGCGTTGGCGGTCTGCTCGACACGATCATCCTGCGCTTGATGGATTTGATCATGTCCATTCCCGATTTGGTTTTCGCCATTATGATCATTGCCGTGATCGGCCCAAATCTTGTGAACACGATTGTCGCCATTACATTCGTATTTTTGCCACGCTATGTTTTGTTGGTGCGATCAGCAGCGCGGGTTGAACTCACCAAAGATTACGTGACAGCGGCCAAAGTCTCAGGCCTGCGCCCACTACGTTTAATGCTAACTACCGTGCTTCCGAATTGTGTGGCACCGCTCATGGTGCAAGCTGCCCTTGGCGTATCAGATGCAATCCTCGAAGCTGCGGGCCTTGGCTTTTTGGGCTTGGGCGCACAGCCACCAGCTCCCGAATGGGGCTCCATGCTGGCTGATGCGAGAGACCTTATTACGTCTGCTCCTTGGGTTATGGCCATGCCTGGCCTTGCTATTCTCATCACTGTGCTTGCTATTAACCTCATGGGTGACGGCCTGCGCGATGCGCTTGATCCACGCTTGAGGCGGAGCTGAATAATGGCGCTGCTCACCATCAAGAATCTAACGGTAGAATTTAAAACTGGCGGTGGCATGTTCCGCGCGGTTGACCGCGTGTCTCTGGAAGTCAACAGCGGCGAAGTTTTGGCTGTCGTTGGCGAGAGCGGCTCCGGCAAATCTGTCGCAATGTTGGCGGTGATGGGCTTATTGCCGTGGACGGCGCAAGTCACCGCAGATGCAGTTGAGTTTGAGGGCAGGGATTTACTCAGTCTTTCGCCCCAAGAGCGCCGCGCGATCAATGGCAAAGAGATCGCGATGATTTTCCAAGAACCGATGACCAGTCTCAACCCATGTTTCACCGTGGGTTGGCAAATTACTGAAACATTACGCACGCATGAGGGCATGAACCACAGTGAAGCACGCATTCGCGCCGTGCAATTGATGGAAGAAGTGGGAATACCTGCCGCTGGCCAGCGCATGCGCTCATTTCCACACCAGTTCTCGGGCGGCATGGCGCAGCGCGTAATGATTGCTATGGCTTTGGCTTGTCGCCCGAAACTACTGATTGCAGATGAGCCAACAACGGCTTTGGATGTAACCATCCAGGCTCAAATCTTAGACTTGCTGTCTCGCCTGCAAAAAGAACGCGGCATGGGCCTCGTTCTCATCACCCATTCAATGGGAGTTGTGGCTGAAATGGCTGACCGTGTTTGTGTGCAATATGCGGGTCAAAAAGTTGAAGAACAACCCGTGCGGCCGCTTTTCGCCAAACCGCGCCACCCTTATACGGCAGCCTTGCTTTCGGCTTTGCCAGAACGTGCGACAACCCAGACTTTGACAGCCATCAAAGGCGTGGTGCCCGGCCAGTTTGATCGGCCAAGCGGATGTCTGTTCAATCCGCGTTGCGACTTTGCCACTGATCTCTGCCGCACGCAGGAACCCACCATGAATAAGGGTGTGCTGTGTCACTATCCCTTGGGGGGCAAATAATGCCTCTCCTCGAAGCCACAAATTTGCAGCGCCATTACAGTGTGTCGCGCGGCGCCTTTTCAAAGCCTGCCAGTTTGCGTGCGGTCGATGGCGCCAGCTTCACGCTAGAGAAAGGCAAGACACTGGCAGTGGTTGGTGAAAGCGGTTGTGGCAAATCCACATTAGCGCGAATGATCACCATGATTGAGCCGCCGACGTCCGGCGAACTAACAATTGCTGGCAGCAGAGTGGATGGTGCATCTGTCCAAACTTTACGTGCACTTCGTCCCAAAGTTCAGATGGTGTTTCAAAACCCTTATGGCTCACTCAATCCGCGCCAAAAAATAGGCACGATTTTGGAAGAGCCATTGGCAGTAAATACTGCGCTCGACAAAACCCAGCGCAGTGAAAAAGCCCGTGCCATGATGACGGCTGTAGGCTTGCGTCCTGAGCACTACGATCGTTATCCACATATGTTTTCCGGCGGCCAACGACAGCGCATCGCCATAGCCCGCGCATTGATGTTGGAGCCAGAATTGGTGGTGCTCGATGAGCCAGTTTCAGCGCTTGATATTTCAATTCAAGCTCAAGTTTTGAATTTGTTGGCTGAACTGCAAAGTAAATTCAATCTCGCGTATCTTTTTATCAGCCACGACCTCACAGTGGTGCGTCATATCGCCGATGAAGTGATGGTGATGTATCTTGGGAAAGTTGTAGAGCATGGGCCAGTTGATGCTGTGTTCAGCGCACCATTGCACCCCTATACGAGGGCACTCCTCTCGGCCACACCGATTGCAGATCCTCTGGCCAAGCGCAACCGCACTGCGCTGAAAGGTGAAATACCTTCACCCCTCAATCCTCCAACGGGGTGTCCGTTTCATCCGCGATGCCCAATAGCAATCGCAGAATGTACATCGCGCGTTCCAATCCAGCGCGAGGTTCACAATCGTATAGTGGCGTGCCATCTAGCGTCATGATGTTTGGCCAGCATGAGGGATTTGTGTTCCTATGCTGACAAGGCCTGAAGCATTTTCACATTAGCAGCAGGGTTCGGCTTTTTTATCCATGCGATGAAATCAACAACGCGGCGATCAAGCTTCAAGCGGTGGTTTTGCGCAATGTCACTGAGCCTATGATTGAGAAATGGATTCTCAAAGCGTTCCAATGTTGCCGCAACATAAGTTGTCGCGGCTTCAGCCATGCCGTAGCCAGCGAACCCTGGAATGACTTCTTCACGATAAAGATCAGTGAGTCGCTTTTTGATTGCTGGGTCGCTGAGGATTTCTCGCACCGTTTCATCGGGTGGGCGCTTTTCCGAACGCCAAATTTCAGCCAGAAAACTATGACCAAGATTGAGGATGTGAAGTTTAAGCCGTAGGAATGGCTCAAGATCATCCGTTTCAACAATCGCCGGATGTGTAAACGGAATTTTGTAGGCAGCTTCGCGCTTGATGGCCCACAATGCATATGGCTCAGCGATCGCACCCACTGGGTCAATTGCTTCGGACACGATGCGGTCAACAAGTGTATCACAAAGGGTGACTTTGGTTGACATCCACGTATTGAACCCAGAATCCAATTTCCATTTATCAGCAAGCCCAACTAAAATCTGGCGAAGAACTTTGCCGTTTTCGGAAATTAATTCGCATGGCAAAATCAACAGCGGCTTGCCGCCAGCCAGATACCGCGCGTAAAGCAAGCTTAGAAGTTTCGCAGGGAAACTTGCCGGCACCAGATTGTCACTTGGAGCACTAATTTCGTCTTCGGCCGGAACGGCATAACCGCTCTCGCCAACGTTCGAAATCACCACTTCTGCTTCATTGGCGAAAACTTCGTTCAATTTCTGCCAATCACGATCCGCAATTAGCCCGCCATCGATACTTTTGACCGTGAGAGTGTTATTGACAGTCTTGTTATCAATGATGCCGCGAATGATGACTGGATAGCCAGCTTTATCCCCAAACGCCGATACTCTGCCGGATCTTTCCGTTCCTCGCGTTGTTTTGACAACTGTAATTGGCCCAATATCTTGGCCAGCAACGCGCGCTTCATGAATGAATAAATCGACATGGGCCTGCAAAAAACGGCTCGTGCCAAATTGGATAACCCGCTTAGTCATTTCCAGAAATTTCAACCAATGCCTTGATCAAACCATTCTTGTTGGATGACCAGAACGGAAGATCACTAACAACTTTAGTAAGTGTTGTGCGATGAGTGAGAAGTTTTTGGATCGGCACTTTCTTAGATTGGATCGCCGCAATAACATTATCAAAATCTATGGCAGTAGCATTTCGGCTGCCCATCAAAGTCATTTCGCGTTTGTGAAATTCTGAATCTGAAAATGTGATGTCGCCCTTGATAAGACCCACGAAAACATAGGTGCCACCATGCGCCACATAAGCGAAGCTTTGCTCCATCGATGCCTTGTTTCCAGTTGCATCAAAAACTGCATCAAAGCCGTCACCGTCCGAAGCTTGCATGATCGAGGCAGAAGCGTTGGCATCAACGATCACAGTATTGGTAATTCCTGTTGCAGCACTTGCCAATGACAACCGGTCTTTGTCACGGTCAACCAAGGTAACCTTGGCACCCGCGATTTGCGCAAATATCGCCGCGCCTAAGCCAATAGGCCCAGCTCCAACGACAAGTGCTTTTGCACCGTTACTCACACCAGAACGCCTCACAGCATGAGCGCCAATTGCCAAAAACTCTACGGTTGCCGCTTCATCGAGTGTCAACCCGTCAGCCAAAATGAGGTTGCGTTCCGGGACGCTTATAAATTCACACATGCCGCCATCGCGGTGAACACCAAGAACTGCGATGTTCATGCAACAATTCGGTTTGCCGATCTTGCATGCATGGCAGGTGCCGCAGGCAATATATGGATTGATCACCACCTGTTGGCCAATTTGAAATCGGCTTGAGGTTGGCGTTTCAACAACCGTGGCAGAAAGTTCGTGGCCAATCACCCGCGGGTAATTCAGAAACGGCTGCTCGCCTTCGTAGATATGATAGTCTGTGCCACAAATGCCCACCCGCTCAATTTTGAGCAGCACCTCACCCTGAGCGCGCGTTGCGGTAGGCCTTGTTTCAACGGCAATGGCATGGGGCGCAAGACAGACAACGGCCTTCATCATCGCTGTCGATTTATCTCCACTCATGTCAAACCCTCCAGCGCCCCACAAGGGAACGATATTTTGTCGATCACACTCAAGCGCCACATTGACATTTTGGGTTAGAGACCGCTCAGACGCTTTTTCTGCAAGTTGTCCAGATAGACAACAAGTGCGATCAGTAAACCTTCCATCACCATTTCCCAGAAGGACTCAATGTTAAGCAGCACCGCAGCGTTGCTCATTGTGGTGAAAAGGATGGCACCAGCAACGGCACCAAGCACGGTTCCCCGGCCGCCAAAAAGGCTGGCACCGCCAACTACCGACGCTGCAATTGCTTGCAATTCATAGCCATCGGCCATTGATGGGGATGCAACGCTAAGGCGTGAAACCAGCAGTATGCCGGCCAAGGTCGCCAATGCAGCGCTCAACACATAGGCAACCATGGTCATTCTGAATACTGGAATGCCCTGGCGTTGGGCCGCCTCCTTATTGGAGCCAATCGCATAAAGATAACGCCCGGTGCGTGTATAAGTCAGCACATAGTGGATGACTATGGCAACAACGATCATGGTCAGAAACAGGTTGGGAATGCCCAGCACTGAACCGCGGGCAAAATCCTTTATCTCGGGAGGCAGTCCACCGACCGTCATGCCGCCAGCAGCAAGCAAAGCAAATCCCCGGTAAACCCTCAAGCCGGCCAAGGTTACAACGAACGCGGGAATTCCCAATTTGCCCACCCCGGCCGCATTCATTGCTCCCACTAAAATACCCACACACATAGTCAAAAAGACGGACAGCGGAATTCCGTAACCATGCGAGAGCAATTGCGCGACAATCACGCCGCAAAAGGCCGCCACAGAACCAACCGAAAGGTCGATCCCCGCTATGATGATTGTGCACAAAACACCAATCGCTATGATGCCGGAAAAGGAAACTGACCGCATCATGTTGGCGATATTGTCTGCAGTGAGAAAATTCGGTGCGGTGAAGGTAAGTATAATCCATAGGACGACGGTGAATGCCACCACATAGGTCTCAACCGGCAGCCGATGAAACTGCACACCCAATGAAAAGTTCTTCATAAATCTATATCCCCGCCACAAACTGCCAATGGCAGATGTCAATAATCAAAACCGAGGCGAACAAATCGCCTCGGTTCGATTAGTCATTCCAACTTAGTTGCCCGTGAATGGAGCTGTCTTGTACTTGGTCGGATCCATCAGACCAGCGTACTTGGGGTCGCTCATATTCGCTTTGGTTACAGCGCCAACGCCAGTGTCAACGTTCTTAGGCAGGCGAACGCCCTTTGAGGCGGCGTAACCATCAAACACGCCAGCATAACCCATCATGTAAGGATCTTGGAGGATGAGGGCGTAGATTGAACCATCATTGAGATGTTCAACTTCGCCCTTGTCAGCATCGAAGGCCACAAGGCACAATTTGGCGCCCAGCTTCTTCTCGGCGATGGATGCACCAGAGCCGGTGCCCATTTGGGCATTGTCGGCAAAGATACCGGCGAGATCGTTATCCTTGGTCAGCATGTCAGCGGTGAGGCTGGTGCCTTCGGCTTCTTCGTTGTTTGCAACACGGTTGCCA
>PLXI01000018.1:270-4242 GCA_003151375.1 Hyphomicrobiales bacterium | reverse complement strand
CTCATCATGGGCGTGATATTTCTTAGACAGACGTACGGTCTTCTTGAAAACCGGATGCAGCAGGCGGCGTTCCACCTTTACCACAATGGTCTAGTCATTCTTGTCGGAGACAACGACACCTTGAACAACGCGTTTCGGCATTTTCTAATTCTCCTACTTCGCGTTCTTCTGAGCCGTTTGGGCCGTCTTGAGACGGGCCACATCACGGCGCAATTCACGGATACGCGAAGGCTTTTCCAATTGGCCTGAAGCACGTTGGAAGCGCAGGTTGAGCTGCTCTTTCTTGGCCTTCAGGATTTCTTCTTTAACCTGGTCTTGCGAGAGGTTCTTGACGTCTGAATATTTCATCTTGTTCCCCTCACTTNNAATTCGCCAAGGCGGGCCACAAAGCGCGTCTTGATTGGTAATTTGGCAGCGGCCAAAGCCAGCGACTGTTCGGCAACAGCACGAGGAATGCCGTCCACTTCAAAAATCACACGGCCGGGTTTAACACGCGCTGCCCAGTATTCAGTTGAACCCTTACCGGAACCCATGCGGACTTCGGCTGGCTTTTTAGAAACTGGTACATCTGGGAACACACGGATCCAAACGCGGCCAGCGCGCTTCATACCACGCGCAAGGGCGCGACGTGCAGCTTCAATTTGACGAGCCGTCAAACGATCTGGTTCAAGAGCCTTCAAGCCGAAAGCCCCAAAGTCCAGCGTGTTGCAGCTGGTGGACTTGCCATGAATGCGGCCCTTATGGGCTTTGCGGTATTTGGTCTTTTTTGGTTGCAACATGATGATAACCTATCAAACGTTCGCAGGCTCGCGCTCACGGCGCGGGCTACGTTCACGATTAGAATGATCGCCACCGCCAGCTTCATTGGCGAGACGGTCTTGAGCCATTGGATCGTGCTCAAGGATTTCGCCTTTGAATATCCAAACTTTGACGCCATTGGTGCCGTAAGCGGTATGGGCAGTGGCCACTCCGTAATCAATATTGGCACGCAATGTGTGCAAAGGAACACGACCTTCACGGTACCATTCAACACGGGCAATTTCAGCACCACCCAGACGGCCTGAGCAGGTGATCTTGATGCCTTCAGCGCCAAGACGCTGGGCAGATTGCACGGCGCGCTTCATGGCGCGGCGGAAAGCCACGCGGCGTTCCAATTGTTGGGCGATATTGTCAGCAACCAAGGTTGCGTCAACTTCCGGCTTGCGCACTTCAACGATGTTGAGATGAACTTCTGAAGACGTGATCTTGCCGACCATCTTCTTCAGCTTGTCAATATCAGCGCCCTTCTTGCCGATCACCACGCCTGGACGGGCGGAGTAAATCGTAACACGGCACTTCTTGTGAGGGCGTTCAATAACCACGCGCGCCACACCAGCTTGCTTCAGCTCCTTGGTGAGGTAGTCGCGGATCTTTACGTCTTCATGCAACATGTTGCCGAAGTCACGGCTATTGGCAAACCAACGTGAATCCCATGTGCGGTTGATGCCGAGGCGCAAACCGATTGGATTGATCTTCTGACCCATTATGCGGCCTCTTTGTTCTGGCGGACGATAATCGTCAGCTCGCTAAAGAATTTTGCAAGATGGCCAACACGACCACGAGAATCCGGCGACCAACGCTTCATCACCAAGTTCTTGCCAACCCACGTCTCGGCAACAACCAGTTGGTTGATGTCTAAGCTATGGTTGTTTTCCGCGTTAGCGATGGCGCTTTCCAGCGTCTTCTTCACGTCTTTGGCGATACGGCGGCGTGAGAAAGTGAGATGCGCTAAGGCGCGCGACACTTTCATGCCACGAATTTCAGCGGCCACTTCGTTTAACTTGCGTGGGCTAATGCGGATCGAGCGAGTGATCGCTTTTGCTTCATTGGCTTTTTCAGCGCGTGGGGTTTTTGCTTTGCTCATGATTTATTTTGCATCCGCTTTCTTGTCAGAAGCAGAGTGAGCCTTGAAAGTGCGGGTGGGAGCGAACTCACCCAACTTGTGGCCAACCATTTCTTCCGAGACATGGACGGGGATAAACTTATTGCCATTGTGGACCTGAAAAGTCAGGCCAACAAATTGCGGTAAAATTGTTGAGCGGCGGCTCCAAGTTTTAATCGCATGGTTGCGATTGCCATTGGCGGCGGCTGCTTTTTTCAACATGTACCCGTCTACAAACGGGCCTTTCCAAACTGAACGTGCCATCAGATATACCCCTTACTGCACTTTCTTGCGATCGTGGCGCGAGCGAACAATCATCTTGCTCGTGCGCTTGTTGGTGCGGGTCTTGTAGCCCTTCGTGGGTTGGCCCCATGGAGAACGCCAATGCTTACCGCCGTTGGTACGGCCACCGTTCGGGTGATCTACCGGGTTTCTTGCAATACCGCGTGAGACTGGGCGGAAGCCCATCCAACGGGTGCGACCGGCCTTACCGATCACTTCGTTAATGTGGTCTTGGTTTGAAACAGCACCAACCGAGGCCATGCCATTGGCAGGCACTAAGCGGGTTTCGCCAGATTTCAAACGGATGATGACATTGGCACCATCACGGCCTGCGACCATGGCATAAGTGCCAGCAGCGCGAGCCAGTGAACCACCAGCGCCTGGTTTGGTTTCAACGTTATGCACAACCGTGCCAACTGGGATTGAACCAATTTCCATGGCATTGCCTGGCTTCACGTCAACCAGTTTGCCGGAAATGACAGTATCGCCTGCAGCAAGACGTTGTGGCGCCAAAATATATGACAGCGTGCCGTCTTGATATTTGATCAGAGCAATGAAAGCGGTGCGGTTTGGATCATATTCCAAATGCTCCACCACGGCTGGCATATCATGCTTGGTGCGCTTGAAATCGATCAAACGATAAGCAGTTTTATGGCCACCGCCTTTGCGGCGTGAAGTAATGCGGCCACCTGATCTGCCACCATGAGAGTTTGCACCCTCAACCAAAGACTTGACTGGCTTGCCTTTAAAGAGATGGCTCTTGTCCACCTGAACGAGATGGCGGCGGCCGGCGCTTGTTGGATTAAATGTTTTGAGTGCCATGATCTTACAGTCCCGTGGTCACATCGAGGCGTTCGCCTTTGGCGAGCGTCACATATGCTTTCTTGACATCAGAGAGAAGTGCCTTGCGGCCCTTGAACGTACGAACCTTGCCCTTGCGGACGAGCGTGTTCACACTGTCAACTTTTACGTTGAATAGGCCTTCAACAGCAGCTTTGATCTGCGGCTTGGTTGCGCGGCGTGCCACGTTGAAAACAACTTGGTTATGCACTGCAACCATAGTGCCCTTTTCAGTGATAGCTGGGCTCTTGATGATGGAGTAAAATTGTTCCTTGCTCATTTGAAGCGTGCCTCCAGTGCCTCAACCGCGGCCTTGGTGAGAACCAAGTTTTTGCGGCGGAGAATGTCGTAAACATTAATGCCCTGCACCGGCAACACATCAATGTTGGCTACAGCGCGAGCAGCTTTAGCAAAGCCCTCGTTGACCAATGCACCATCAATGATGAGTGCGTTGACCAGACCCAACTTTTCAAATGCTGCCTTGACCGACTTGGTCTTGGACGCTTTGAGTTCGGCCTTGTNNAATGTTTTGACCTTCGATGAGATGGCAAAACGCAAACCGAGTGCGCGGATTTTTTTGTTTAATGCGGTTTCGTGCGAACGGAAGCGCGGGCCAAAGGCCTTGCCGCCGCCGACGAAAATACCAGACTTACGCGAACCGTGACGTGCACCGCCGCCGCCCTTTTGTGGGCCAAGCTTTTTGGTCGTACGATTGATTTCACCACGGCTTTTGGCCTGGTGAGTGCCTTGCTGGCGTTTGTTCAACTGCCACTGCACAACGCGGTGGATAATATCCACGCGTGGTTCAAGGCCGAAAATAGCATCTGACACATCAAGCGTGCCGGCTTTGCCATCTTCAAGAGTTTTTACATCGAGCTTCATGATAATTTACCCCTGAGCCGCTGCGGTGAAAGCACCAGGCTTTGGCG
>PLXI01000018.1:0-211 GCA_003151375.1 Hyphomicrobiales bacterium | reverse complement strand
TCATACCGCCCTGAAAGCCTTTGCCCTTTGATGTGCCAGTCACGTCAACATACTGGCCAGCCACAAAGTGATCAGCAGTGACTTCAGCGCCCACAGGCATTGTCATGCCTTCGGATACGCGGAATTCCTGCAGCTTACGCTTTGGCTCAACTGACGCTTTGGCGAATACGCCACGATCTGCCTTGGTGAGATTTTTCACTTTTGGCGTACC
>PLXI01000030.1 GCA_003151375.1 Hyphomicrobiales bacterium | reverse complement strand
ATCGCCATTCCACAACGATCAGAGTCCACCCAAGGCATATTGCCCCTGGAGGACGACACGTGAGCGTTCACACCACTTATGCCTTGCGCGTGCAATATGAAGACACGGATTTCTCCGGCTATGTCTATCATACCAACTATCTCAAATTCTGCGAGCGCGCCCGCAGCGATTTCACCCGCCAAAAAGGCATCGACCAAAGTGCAAATTTCTCAGGGCCTGATGGCCTCGCTTTTGTTGTGCGCCATATGGATTGTCATTTCTTGCGTCCGGCCCGCTTCGGCGATGAGCTCATTGTTGCAACAGAATTTATCGAAATCACTGGCGCAAGGTTTGAGGCGTTTCAGCAAGTGAAACTGGGTGAAGCTGTGCTTTTCACCGCCGCCGTAACCGTAGCCTTGATTGACAGCAAGGGCCGCCCGCGCCGCTGCCCGCCGGAGATGTTGAAGGCATTTACCCAAGCGTTTTGACTTTGCACTTTTTAAAGTCAAAACCGCCAGAGCTTGATCTCCACGTTGGCTCTTTACTCCCCCTTAACCATAAAATTGATTCAAGCATCCTGCGCGGTGCTATCACAGCGCTGGCTGTGGCGATTCTCATAACCATGTGAAACGCCGCAGTTTTGACAGATTTGGCTGGTGAAGCCGCCTCTCAATTGGGACAGGTGGCTTTCTCCACAAGGCCTTGGGAAAAACGATGGATCAAGTTACACAGGCGCCAGTGTCGGCAGGCGCGCAAATCTCAATATGGCATCTGATATTTCAGGCTAGTCTGCCAGTTCAAATTGTGATGATTGGGCTCGGTCTTGCTTCCATCTGGTGCTGGGCCATAATCTTTGAAAAATTCTATTCGGTGCGCCGGATGAATTCATCCAATGAGAAATTTGAAAGCCAGTTCTGGTCTGGCCAATCGCTGGAAGATATTTTCCGCGCCATTTCCAATCGCCAATCCATCGGCACTGCCGCCATTTTTATGGCCGCCATGCAAGAATGGAAACGCAGCCAAGGTGCTGCATTGCGGGCAGGCTTTGCCGGCGTGCAAAAGCGCATTGAAAAAGTAATGGATGTGGCCATTCAAAAAGAAATGGGAACTTTGGAATCGCGTTTGCTGTTCCTTGCTACGGTGGGTTCGGCCGGCCCCTTCATCGGCCTGTTCGGCACGGTATGGGGCATCATGACGGCATTCCAGGGAATTGCTAATTCGCAGAACACAAATCTCGCAGTGGTGGCGCCCGGCATTGCCGAAGCACTATTTGCCACAGCAATTGGCCTTGTGGCCGCCATACCAGCGACAATTTTTTATAACATGTATTCCTCCGACGCTGCCAAGATTGGAACGAGGCTAGAGAATTTTGCTGATGAATTCTCTGCCATCATCTCGCGGCAATTGGACGAAAGGGCTTAACGCATAATGGCTGCTGGCGGATTTGGATCAGGCGGATATTCAAGGCGCTCTTCGCGCCGCCAATCACGCCACGGCACGATGAGCGAGATCAACGTCACACCATTGGTGGACGTAATGTTGGTGCTGTTGATTGTGTTCATGGTGGCAGCACCCTTGATGACAACTGGCGTTCCAATTGAACTTCCTAAAACTCAAGCCAAGCAACTCAGCACACCCACCGAGCCGCTCACCCTTTCGGTGCAGGCGGACCGTAAAGTGTTCTTGCAGAAAACTGAAATCCCTTTGAATGAGCTTGCAGCAAAACTCCAGGCCTTGGCCAAGAATGGCACGCAAGAACAATTGATGCTGCGCGCTGATACGGCAGTGCCTTATGGCGCAGTGATGGAAGTGATGGGTGTTCTCAATCAAGCAGGTTACACCAAAATTGGTCTTGCCACTTCTCCTGAGGACAAACCGCCCGGCAACTGATGAAGCGCCCCTTTGTCATATCCTTCTGTATTCATCTGGGCCTCATCCTCTCGGCGCTTTTGGTGCTGCCGGCACCTCCGCCCTTCAAGGTGGCTGAGCCCACACCCATCACGGTTGATATTTCAACCATCTCCGACAAAGTGCAGCAGCAAGCCACCACCAAGGATGATACGCCCGACACCAAGGACAATGCGCCAAAGGAATCCAAAGCGACACCAGATACGCCGCCTGCCCCAAAGGTGGCTGATAAAGTGAAACTGGCCGCGCATGAGCCACAGGCTGTGCCGGAAGACCCCGTACCACCGGAGCCAAAGATAGAGCCACCAAAGGTGACTCCAGTCGTGCCACCTGACAGCCAGGCCCTCAATCAACTCATGGCTGATGAGGCCGCCAAACAGGCGGAAGAACAGAAAAAACTCGACGACCAAAAGAAGGCCGACGAAAAAAAGAAAGCCGAAGAAAAGAAGAAGGCTGACGAAAAGAAGAAAGCCGACCAGAAGAAGAAACTCGATGCGGCTTTGGCTGAAGCGCAACTTAAGTTGAGCAAAATTGCCGGCGAAAGTGCCGCCCCAGCAAAAGCCTCCGACAAAACCGGCAACCCAAAACATGATGATAAGGATGCTGCTGGTACAGAAGCCGCAGCAACCGCCACGATCGCCTCAGCACTCGTGTCCAAGGTGAAGGCCTGTTTCAACATCCCGCCCGCTGCGCGCGATGCCAATGTGTCAGTGCCAATTCATTTTTTGCTGAACCCTGATGGCTCAGTACAGGGCCAGCCCGAAGCGCAAACCGATAGCACCGATCAAGTGATCCAGGCCACTGCACGCGCTGCCATTTCCGCCATAGTTGAGTGCCAGAAGTATGATTTGCCAGCCGATCAATATGATCTGTGGAAAGATAACGTATTAGATTTCAACCCAACCCAGCTTTCGGGCTAACGAGTGCCTTCATGATAAAACTGTTTCGCGCATTATTGATTTTCATGGTTGTTGCTCTGTCGGCAAACCATGCGCTGGCTGTTAACGGCACGGTGACCAGCGGCAAGATTGATCCACTGCCCATCGCCATAACCCCCTTCATTGCCAATGCGGGATCTGAGAATGATGCGGCCGCCATTTCTGGTGTCATCGCCAATGATCTGGCGCGCTCAGGTTATTTCAGCCCGTTGGCGCCCGAAAGCTTCATTGAAAAAATCACCAGCTTTGACCAGACCCCCAATTTCGCCTCTTGGAGCCAAGCAAAAGCCCAAGCCTTGGTGATGGGCAATGTTACAGGTTCTGGCGATAAGATCACCGTGGCTTTCAAGCTCTATGATGTGAACACCCAAGCCTTTCTTGGTGGCTCAAGTTTCACTGCGCCTTCAAAACTTTCACGCCGCCTGGCTCATAAAGTGGCTGACTTGATTTATAATAAAATCACTGGCTTTGCGCCGTATTTTGATACGCGCATTGTTTATGTCGATGAAACCGGGCCCAAGAATGCGCGCATCAAAAAGCTGGCGATGATGGATCAGGATGGCTTCAACCCTCGCATCCTTTCCAATGGCAAAGAAATTTTGCTAACGCCGCGCTTTTCGCCCACGACGCAGGAGATCACCTATTCCGCCATCGGCAGCGACTCCAGTCGCGTCTATATTTACAACATCGACACTGGCCAAAAAGAAATTGTAGGCGACTTTAAGAATATGTCTTTCGCCCCACGCTTTTCACCCGATGGCCAGAAGGTGATTATGAGCTTGGAAAGCGATGATGGGCGCAATGCCAATATCTATGAGTTGGATTTGCGTTCCAGGCAAACCCGCCAGATCACC
This sequence comes from Hyphomicrobiales bacterium, assembly GCA_003151375.1. GTDB lineage: Bacteria > Pseudomonadota > Alphaproteobacteria > Rhizobiales > Aestuariivirgaceae > Aestuariivirga. The sequence continues at coordinate 4,371 of PLXI01000030.1, read as the reverse complement.
AATGAGCCTTCTATCAACACAGCACCGTGCTATTCGCCTGATGGTTCAAGGATCGCCTTTGAGTCAGATCGTGGCGGCAGCCAGCAAATTTATGTGATGGGTGCTGATGGCTCAAACCAGCAACGTGTGTCCTTTGGCAATGGCGCTTATTCAACGCCAGTTTGGTCACCCGATGGCAAATATCTTGCCTTCACCAAACAATCTGACGGAGGCTTTGGCATTGGCATCATGAATGTCGATGGGTCAGGAGAACGTATACTGACGGAAGGGTTTCACAACGAAGGTCCCACTTGGTCGCCCAACAGCCGCGTCGTTATGTTCTTCCGTGATACGCGCGGCGAGACCGGCGGCGCGCAGCTATGGTCAGTTGATATTTCCGGGTACAATGAGCAGCAAGTGCCGACCGCCGACTTTGCGTCTGACCCGGCCTGGAGCCCGCTGTTGAAGTGAAAAACCGGTTAACCTAGCCTCAACCACAATCATTATTTCGTAAAATTTGAGACGTTTCCGCCACAATTAAGCCGCTCTAATCGCCAAAAGCAGCCACTCACAACCAACAGCAGGTTTTTTGGTTTGTTAACCAAGTCCTGTCATGCAAATCGCAAATGCCCAATTTACGGGCGAAATCCAGACGAGGCCCAGAAATGGGTCTGACTTGAGGAGTTTAAAATGATATCTCGCCTTGCTGGCCTCAAATACATTGGCCTCACCTGCTGCTTTTTGGCTTTGGCCGCCTGTTCCAGAAAAGATCAGCCAAATCTTGATGCTGGCATGAACAATGCCCCCGGCGTTGGCCAAGCTGCTCCCGGCTCAAAAGCTGATTTTGCGACCAATGTGGGCGACCGCGTATTCTTCCTGAATAACCAAACTGATTTGTCGCCAGAGGCCAATGATACGCTGACCAAGCAAGCAAACTGGCTGAAGCAATATGGCCAAGTGACAGTGCAAGTGGAAGGCCACGCCGATGAACGTGGTACGCGCGAATACAACATCGCCCTTTCAGCACGCCGGGCCACTGCAACGCGCAATTTCCTGATCCAACAGGGCGTGCAAGCCAACCGCATTTCCTCAATCGCTTACGGCAAAGAACGCCCAGTCGCCTTGTGTGATGCTGAGCAATGCTGGAGCCAAAACCGCCGCGCCGTCACCGTTATCACCGGCGGCACAAACTAATTCTGTGGCTTTAGAGCAACAATTGGACAAATCCGGCGGTGCGCCAAAATTGCCGCAATTTGTCCGATATTGTTTGGCAAGCTGCGATTACGGTTCACGGGTTATTTGATGTTTAAGCGTTCAATTTTTCTCATTGCGATGTTGACTAGCGCGGCGCTAACTCCGTTAAGAGCCGATGATTTGTCCAATCGTGTGGACCAATTGCAAGATCAGATTCGCCAATTAACGGGTCAGATTGAACTACTCAATTATCAAGTCAAACAACTACAGATCCAGCGCAAGCAGGCCCTCGCGTCTGACGTACTGCCTGCCCCCAACGTGCCTAATACCCAAAATGCCGACAGCATGGCCAGCCCACAAACTTTTAAACGCTTCGTCAAGCCAACTGCCCCATCCCAAGAAGCCAATGATGCTTCTGGTCAGGGCGTTGAAGAGATTGGCGATGGGTCGGCATTGCCTCCTCAACCGGCCGGACCCCAAATCCAACAAGTTCAACAAGCCCAGCAACTCCAGATCAATGGGGGCATGAACCCTGCTTCAACCCAGCAAATGGTGTTGGCTCCACCGCCTGGCACTTTAGGAATGCTCAAAGCTGCAAAGCCGGGTGATGGCGGTTTCCAAGGTAAGGTTCTGGTGGGGCCCGATGGCACTGCCGTGGCAGATGACGCCCAACAGCCTGGTGACCAATTGGCCGTTGCCCAACCTGCCTCAGCACCGGTGGTTGATACTCCCGATGACCTGTTCCAGCGTAATTACCAAGCGCTTCTGCAATTGCGTTATCCTGATGCAGAAGCCGGCTTCAAAGACTTCATCGTTAAATATCCCAATCATGCCATGGTGGGCAGCGCCGCCTACTGGCTGGGTGAGGCCTATTGGGCTGAACAAAATTTCGGTGCTGCTGCCCAAGCCTATCAAGATAGCTATCACCGCGACGCCAAAGGCAGACGCGCACCAGACAGCTTGTTGAAATTGGGTTTGTCGCTGTCGCGCCTTGGCCAGAAAGACCAAGCCTGCACCATCATCGGATCGGTTGATACCGAATATCCCAATGCAGTGGACGTGAAAAAGCGCGCCCAAGCGGCCTTTAAGCGTGAAGGCTGCGGCTAGTTTGATCCGCAAGGCGGTTCTGGCACGGTTGCGCCAGCTACCATCAATTGCTGTTGCTGTTTCCGGCGGCGGTGATTCAATGGCTTTGCTGTTGTTAATGAAACAACATCTTACTCCATCACAAACGTTATCAGCCGTCACTGTCGATCATGCCTTACGGAATTCTTCTGCCGCGGAAGCCCGCCAAGTCAAAGCCTGGTGCAAGTCCTTGGGAATTGCCCACACAACCTTGAAATGGCGACATGGCGAAATCAAAACTGGCATTCAAGCCAAAGCACGCCATGCGCGTTACCAGCTGATGGCCGATTGGTGCGCCAAACATAAAATCAGTGCCCTGCTCACGGCCCATACCAAGGATGATCAGGCCGAAACAGTGGCCATGCGCATGGCCCGCACCAGCAGTGCCAAAAGCCTCAGCGCCATCTGGCCAGAAACTGAAATTAGAGGCCTGGTGATTTTGCGGCCCTTGCTTTCAGCGCGGCGCGAACTGTTGCGAGGTTATCTCACCATCAACGATCAGGCTTGGTTGGAAGACCCCAGTAATGCCGATCCACGATTTGAACGTGTGAGGTTACGCCGAGCTGGTGTTGCGCTGTCCTTGGCAGGCACTGCTGATGAGGCCCAACGCAAAATCAAATCCGCAAAGCGCGCAGCACAAAAATGGTTGACACAAAATCTCCGCCGCGACGTAAGTTCTATGGTGGAATTTGAAACTGAACATTTCGCCAAACTTACATCCCCTACTCAAGACGAAGCGCTCATCCAGATCATTGAAATGCTCGGCGGCAAAGTCCCAGAACGTGTCAAACGCCAAGCATTGCTAAACTGGCTTGAAAAGCCCCTCGCAACACGGCGCAGTTTAGGTGGTGTGATCTTTGCTTTGCGAAAAAATTCAGTACGCGTGGGCCGCGAACCATCGCGCATCTCTGGAAGCACCATTCAACTTGCACCAACTAAGCCCTTGGTATGGGATAATCGCTTCCTCGCCACCGGCCCAAAAGGTTCAACCATCACCTTCAAAGCTAAGGTTAAGGCCTTGAAACGAATCAAAAACCTTCCCGCCTTTGTGGATCAAGGCCTGCCCGTTATTATGGCAGGTGATGAAGTTCTGGCCACCCCTCATTTCAGCCATCACCAAAAAGCAAAACTAACCTTTCCCACGAAATAACTCATAAGCGCCCTTGGATTGGTGCGATGATCAACCTATGTTAGTGTCAATGGATTCAGATACAGGATTGAGGTTCTCGTGAATAACTTACGCAACGTTTCAATTTGGTTGGTCATTGGTGTTTTGCTCGTGGGCCTTTATGCCATGTTCCAAGGCCAAGCACTGACGCCTACTCCCAAACAGATTTCCTATTCTGAGTTCTGGTCAAAGGTGAATGATGGAAGCATCAAATCATTTGAAGACAATGGCAGTTATGTCAGCGGCAAAGAAATGAATGGTGCTGCTTTTGAAGGTTATGTTCCGCTGGATAGTAATGATTTTTCCAATTTACGCGCCAAGGGCCTTGATATCAAAATTCATGCTCCACAAGGTTCAGGCTTCTGGGCATCAGCATTAATCAACTGGCTGCCCCTGATTTTGTTGGCAGCTGTCTGGTTGTTCTTCATGCGTCAGATGCAATCTGGCACCGGCAAAGCCATGGGCTTTGGTAAATCTAAAGCCAAGTTGTTGACCGAAAAGCAAGGCAAAGTAACCTTCGCTGATGTGGCCGGTGTAGATGAAGCCAAGGATGACCTGCAAGAAGTTGTCGAGTTTTTGAAAGACCCACAAAAGTTCCAAAAGCTCGGCGGTAAAATTCCACGCGGCGCTTTGCTGGTTGGCCCTCCTGGTACGGGTAAAACTTTGCTGGCCCGCGCTGTTGCTGGCGAAGCTGGTGTTCCGTTCTTTACAATCTCAGGCTCTGATTTTGTTGAAATGTTCGTGGGCGTTGGTGCAAGCCGCGTGCGCGATATGTTTGACCAAGCCAAGAAGAATGCGCCTTGCATTATCTTCATCGACGAAATTGACGCGGTTGGCCGCCATCGTGGCGCTGGCCTTGGCGGCGGCAATGACGAACGTGAGCAAACGCTCAACCAATTGCTGGT
>PLXI01000170.1 GCA_003151375.1 Hyphomicrobiales bacterium | reverse complement strand
CATTATAAAGGCCCTGATTGGCAGCGAGAGTTTTGGAGGCCCTGGCAAAGTCTGCCGTCGTCCCAAAGGCAGCACGGGTGCGTGGCGCTTCCCAGGCAAACATTTCCAGATACAGGAAATAAGTATGGAGCACGGCAACGAGGATGACGAGAACAATTGCTATCATGGTGATGTTTCTAAACAATTCTCGCAGTTTCGCAAAGCATTGCTTTGGACTTAGCTGGCATGCGATAGTTGCGCGATGACTGAGAAGCCAAAATTTGAAATCACTCAACCGTTAAAAGCCGTGCCCCATGGCAGTCACGGCCATAAGCATCCGCATGATCACCCGCATTCTCATGCACCCGCCAGCTTCGGTCTGGCTTTTGCAATTGGCATTTTGTTGAATGGTGGATTTGTGGTTGGCGAAACCATTTATGGTTTTCTCATCAACTCGGTAGCACTTCTTGCAGATGCGGGACACAATCTATTCGATGTTCTCGGTTTGCTTGCCGCGTGGCTTGCGATTAGATTAGCGGGCCGCGCACCCACAGCGCGCCATACCTATGGAATGCAAGGCAGCACCATATTGGCTGCACTGTTCAATGGAGCTTTACTGTGGATAGCCGTCGGCGCCATAGGGTTGGAAGCGTTACGACGTTTTTGGCATCCGGTTGAGGTGCCCGGCTTTTGGGTGATGGTGGTTGCTAGCATAGGTATTTTCACCAATGGTGCCACTGCCTTATTGTTCATGCGCGGGCGCAAATCGGAGCTTAACTTGCGCGCCGCTTATCAGCACATGCTTGGCGATACTGTGGTTGCGGCGGGCGTGGTGCTGGCGGGTCTGCTGATTATAGAAACAGGGTGGACATGGATTGACCCAGCCACAAGCATGTTGGTGGTGGGCGTCATTATTTGGAGCAGTTGGAACTTATTGCGCGAGGCACTGGCCATGTCGCTTAATGCAACACCCTCACATCTCAAAACTGACGAGGTGCGCCAGTTTCTTATCAGCATGAAAGGCGTTACCAACGTGCATGATCTGCACATCTGGTCTCTTTCAACCACCGAAGTGGCACTGAGTGCGCATTTGGTGATGCCTAAGGGGCACCCGGGCGATGGGTTTTTAAATGCGGTTTGTGATGAACTACGTGATCATTTCAACATTGGCCATGCTACGCTACAAATTGAAACCAGCGATGCTGGTTCCTGCACCACGGCGTGTGATGTGGGCAAAGCGGCTTAAAGGAGCGAATAATGGGAATTCTATCGCGTCTATTCGGTGGGGCAAAGGCTTCTAAGCCTGCGACAAAGCAAGTTGAGCACAAAGGCTATGTGATTGTGGCTAAGCCTCATAAGGCTCCGGGCGGCTGGCAGCTTGCCGGTGAGATTTCCAAGGATGGCCGCGTTCACAAATTTGTGCGCGCTGATCAGTTTAATACAGTGGAAGAAGCCATAGAGTATGCGGTGATCAAGGGAATGTTGATTATAGAGCAGCTTGGCGAAGCCATGTTTGGGTGAAGCCTTACTTCGCCCCAATCACATAATTAAAGCTGATTGAAATGCGCAAGCCATCAGCACGGTTCACCGGCACTTCATGGCGCAACCAACTTTCCCACAACAGAAGCGAGCCAACTTTCGGTGTTTCAGAAACTTGGCTTTGATGTTCACGAGGAGCATTCTGTTTCTTCGGTGGTGCCGCCATCATCATGGCGTGGCGCGGGTCTTCATAAACAATCGGCCCTGCACCTTGCGGCACGCAGACGTAATAAGTTCCGCTGATCACCGAGTTGGTATGGATGTGGGATGTGTGTGAGCCACCTTCAGGCAACACATTCACCCACATTGAATCACACACAGGCTTGCCGCCGCGAATATCCAAATGTAGTGCCTTGGCGAATTTGGCGGCGTGACGATCAAGAATCTTTTCCAACGCTTTGAAGGCTGGAATTTGCGCAGGCAAATCATTGATGGAGGCAAAGGACGTATAGCCCTGATAGCCGTGTTTCTCACACCACTTAATGCCAACTAAGTCATCCTGCGCCAACATGAGGCTGGATTGTTCTAACTTAGCGTTTAAGCCCGCTGTTGCTGCATCGTCAGCACGGTAAATCAGCGTGGGAAAAAAGGACTGGATTTTGCTCATGTCTGCAGCCATATCCTGACTAGCTGGTTTAGACAAGTTGAGGTGCCCATGGCGTTACCCGATTATTTGCTGAAAAGTTATGGTCGTTTTCGCACCGGACGCTATGCACAGGATGAACAGCGTTACCGCACATTGGGTGCTGGCTCGCAACAACCCAAGCTGATGATTATTGCGTGCTGTGACAGCCGCGCTGCACCAGAAACCATTTTCGATGCCGGGCCTGGCGAGATTTTCGTGATGCGCAATGTGGCCAATTTGGTGCCACCTTATGCACCCGACGGAAACCACCACGCCACATCCGCCGCCATTGAATTTGCGGTGTTGCAACTTGGCGTGCAAGATGTTTTGGTAATGGGTCATGGCCGCTGCGGTGGCATTAAAGCTGTTGTCGAAGGTGGTGACCCGTTAAGTGCGGGCGATTTTATCGGCAAGTGGATGAGTGATGTGCGCGATGTAGCCGATGCGGTGAAGCATGACCACGATCACGGAATAAATTTCCAGACGGCGGTGGAATATGCTTCGGTTGAGCATTCGCTGGCCAACTTGCGCACCTTCCCATGGCTGCGTATGCGTGAAAACAAAGGCCAAGTTGGGCTTCACGGCGCATGGTTTGATATCGCACTCGGCGAGCTGCATTCGTATGACGAGCAGGCGAAGAGCTGGGCTGTGGTTTGAGTTATTACTCTGCGTAGTTGGGTGCACGAAATACCTGTTTCGTGCCACTCACTTATTGGTTTTGCGTAGCTCGGCACCAAAGTTGATTCCAAGTTTATCGAGCATGGCGATCAGTATGGAATTTTGATATTCCAGATGGCGAAGGACAGCTTCGATCTCGCGTTCCGCTTTGATATTTACCTCGAGGTCGTGTTCTGCTCTTGCGTCTGCCTCGCGCCCTAGAATGTTCTGGCCTACCATGATCAGCGGCATCAGCATGAGCTGGATCAAATTAGATATAAATAGCCAAAAAACAAAAGCGCTTGGTGGATCGAATTGCATCTCCTTAGGCGCGAGCAAATTCCACCCCAGCCAAAGCACGGTCCATACAAAGATTACGATAAAAAATCCCATTGTGCCGACATGGCTGGTAATCCACAGCGCCAGTTTGTCGAGTGCGCTGGTGTTTGCTTCCACAGTTTTGCTGACATTTCGTAAAGGCACTCGAAGTTTTTTGAGCTCTTCGATCGACGGAGGCAACTTTAGGGACTTTTTGGGCGTGGCGCTCATGACGGTTTGACCTCGTGATTTGGATTACTAAACATCGACAATATCACATTTTCGCTATGTCCTCTGAACGAATAGCAACTAGCGCAGTGGGATCAAACTAGGGCTTTAGAATTACACCTATCTTCACCAACTCCGCCTTTGAAAAGTTCACATTCTTCGATGCGCCCACGGCATCTTCAATCTGCGATACCCGCGATGCACCGATCAACGCGGATGTGACTGGTTTATGGCTCAACACCCAAGCAAGGGCCATTTGAGCCAAGGTTTGTCCGCGCGCGCCAGCAACAACATTTAAAGCTTTAATTCTATTCACCAGCGGAGTGGTGATCTGATCTTTTTTCAAGAAGTGGCCAACCGCAGCACGGCTGTCATCAGGAATTCCGTTTAAGTATTTTGAGGTGAGCAGACCTTGTGCCAGCGGTGAGAAACAAATCACGCCCATGCCAGTCTCACTTGTGGCTTTGAACACACCTTCTTTCAGCGGCTCTTGTTGCAACATGTTAAAGCGCGGTTGATGAATGAGGCAAGGTGTGCCCATCTTCTTAAGTATAACGGCTGCTTGGCGTGTGGCTTTGGCCGGATAGTTTGAAATGCCCGCATAAAGTGCCTTGCCGGAACGCACCGCAAAATCCAACGCGCCCATCGTTTCTTCGAGCGGCGTGTTAGGATCAAAGCGGTGTGAGTAAAAAATATCCACGTAGTCGAGGCCCAAGCGCTTGAGCGATTGGTTCAGGCTGGCGATCATGTATTTACGGCTGCCCCATTCGCCATAAGGCCCATCCCACATGTGATAACCAGCTTTGCTGGAGATGATGAGTTCATCGCGGTGGCTTGCAAATTGGCCACGTAGAATTTCGCCGAAGTTTTCCTCCGCACTGCCTGGCGGCGGGCCATAATTATTGGCGAGATCGAAATGCGTGATGCCATTGTCAAATGCGCTTTTGCAGATGGCATTCATCGTGGCCTTATCAGCGTTGCCGCCGAAATTATGCCAAAGACCAAGTGAGATTGCGGGCAGAAGTAGTCCGGATTTTCCGCTGCGGTTATAGATCATTGCTACTGTCCTCTAACTCTCCACGGGCGGACATAATCCGCCCATGGAGAAATCGATATTACTTCATCAAAGCGCGTGCTTCATCAGGCCCCAAAGGTATGGGACGTTTGCAAGTGGATTTGAGCGTGAGCACCTTGCGGCTTTTGCCGGCTTCCATTATCGCCGTCATCACTTCAACCACATGGGCGACAAGTGAAACATCGCAGCGCGCATGGCGCTTTTTAATGATGGCATCAGCCATGTCCGCCAAACCAGCGCCACGATAATTAGCCCAGATCACATCCGTCTGGCTGTTTTTCATGCCCCAGTTCTTTACACCAAAGGGATGATCCCAAGCTTTCATTGCCTCAGGCAAGTTGCCTTGCGTGGCCAATATCACATCGCCACCAAAGAAATTTGGATCAGGCACAAACATCGCACCCGTTTGACCGTAGAGTTCCATGTTCTGATGCTTATGAGCCCACACATCCCATGACAGACCCAAGGTGATGGAGGCCCCGTTGGCGAACTCCAACAACGCATGATAAGTGGTGGGAACCTTAACTTTTAACACTTCGCCATTACGTGGCCCATTGGAGATGGTGCGAGTTTTGCGGCCTGTGCCAGCGAGAGCAGAGACGCGCTTCACTGGACCGATGAGATTGACAAGATTGGTGATGTAATAGGGGCCCATATCCAACACTGGCCCACCACCTGGATTGAAAAAGAAATCTGGATTTGGGTGCCACATTTCCATGCCAGGCCCCATGAAATGACAGGTGCCCGAAACCACCTTGCCGATCACCCCATCATCAATGGCTTTGCGGGCCTGCTGATGCGAAGCACCTAAGAATGTATCCGGTGCTGAACCCACGCGCAGCTTTTTCTTTGCCGCATATTTCTGCAAGGCCAGCGCATCTTTGTAAGACAAAGTGAGCGGCTTTTCTGAATAAACATGTTTGCCCGCATCCAAGATTTGCTTTGACACTTTATAGTGCACAGCCGGAACCGTGAGGTTGACCACGATTTGAATGTCATCGTTTTTCAGTAGTTCTTTGACAGTTTGGGCTTTGACGCCAAATTCCTTGGCGCGCTCTTCTGCCGCCGCCATATTCATATCCGCCACCGCTTTGACTTCGATGTGATTGAATTTTTTGGCCAAAGTGAGATAGGCCCAAGAAATGTTGCCGCAACCAATAATGCCGACGCCGAGTGTTTTGTTGTTCATGTTCGCCTCTTATAGTTTTGAAAGATAATTAAATGTATTCTTTGCGAAAGACTTGAAATCTTTCGGATCGTCGTGTTCGACCACGTAAGACGTGCAGCGCGTATTCTCACGAACGGCCTTGAAAATTTCCGGCCACTTCAGTGTGCCTTTGCCAACATCGGCTTGGCCATGCTGATCAAGGTTCTTGCCCTTGGGGGCGTTATCTTTAATGTGCACCGCAGTAATGCGTTCGCCGTAAGTTTTGATCCACTTCACTGGATTATGCTTGGCATGGGCGACCCAAGCCAAATCAATTTCCCAATCCAACATTGGGCCACCTTCAAAAATGCGGTCGATTGGCAGTGAACCATCTGAAAGCTTCTTGAATTCAAAATCATGATTATGCCAGCCGAAGCCATAACCTTCTTCGCGCATTGCTTTACCCACTGCACCAAGACGCTTACCGAATGCCTTCCAGCCTGTGCCAGATTTGGGACGTTGATCAGGCATAATAAAAGGGCAATAAATGGTATGAATGCCAAGTGCAGCAGCAATTTTCAGGGCTTTCTTCGGCTCTTTTTCCAATATATCGATGCTGAAATGGCCAGTTGGCATAGTCAGTCCGTGCTGATCAAGAAGGGCCCGCGTGGCGGCGACATCTTCATAATTGGCGCCAAAGCCTTCGACCTCTTTGTAACCGCATTTGGCCAAATGTTCGATGACCGCGGTCCATGGCTGCGTCTTTCTTGCGGAATAGAGTTGGAATGAAATTCTTTTTGGCATGTGCTGTTCTCCTAATGTGATGATGAATATAAATTTCGGATGCAAAGGTTTTTGTGCGCGGCTTCGAGATCGCGTGCATTGGTGGGCGTGAAAATGATTTCAGCTTTTTCGTTCGGCAGTAAATCAAGCACATTTTCCGAATAACTTCCGTCCACTCCAGTTTCAGCTGATGTGAAGAGGCTTAAGTTCTTGGCACTGAGTGTGATGTGCAGCGCGTTATTTTTGATAGTAGCTGTGTGGGTTATGTGCGGATCACTAAAACTCAAAGCCTTATAAGGCTCATTGGCAAAATGCGCCCTGCCCTTGCTGCCGTCTGCTGATTCATAATCCAGAATGAGAATGTGGCCAGCGGGCAGTTTGCCCTTTTTCAATGTTGCGATGTCAATGGCTTTGTCGGCAGGTATCTGTTTGGTGATTTTTTCCGTCAGTGTCGTTTTGCCTGCGGTATCAACCAACGTGAGGATGAGTTTTACCTCCTGCTTGGTGAGGCGGTCATTCACTGCCTTTACGGTGATGCCACCATTTTTATCGGGCAGCGCCATAACACAGACCGGCGCATAAAAGCGCTTGGCCATATAATGCATGGCTTTCCAATGACCGCCGTGATCGAGCGACNNGAAGCTACCGGCCAAGTGTCATTCAACTGCCAATAAAGAGTGCCCATGCAATGCGGCTTTAGGCTGCGCCAATATTCAACGGCGGTTTTAATGGCGAGGCCTTGCTGAATTTGGCTGACATAAACGAAATTGCCGAAATCCTTTGGAAAGCGGAAATAACGGAACATGGTTTCGGCAATGCGGGCATTGCCGCCGGTGTTTTTCTGGTGACTTTCCATCACTTGGCTGGCGATGTTCAGATCATCTTCGCTGGTGGCGAATTCCTTGATGACGTGGAGCGATGGATAAGATTGAAAACCGAATTCCGAACAGAAGCGCGGGTTCACATCGCGGTAATGTTCAAAGTTTTTGCCCTCATGCCAGACCGACCAAAAGTGCATATCGCCCGAACGGTCATCATGCCAGGCATCGCCGAAGGAGAGAAGGCCTGGAGATGGAGATGAGGGCCACCAGTTGATGCCATGGTCTGCCGCCTTGGCAGCTTGTTCAATGGTGTGATTGAGGCGATCATAAGCTGCGAGGTAGCGATCACGGTTGTTGCGCGATTCTGGAAACCAATTCAGCGCACCGATCAGTTCATTGTCTCCGCACCACAAGACGATGCAGGCATGGTGTTGGAGGCGACGCGTTTGAAACCAAACTTCCTTCCGCACTTCGAGTAGGAACTTGTGATCAGCGGGATAGAGATTGCAAGCGAACTGAAAATCCTGCCAAACCATGAGGCCTAATTCATCGCAAATATCGTAAAACCAATCCTGCTCATAGTATCCGCCGCCCCACACGCGGATCATGTTCATATTGGCATCGACTGCGGCTTGCAGAAGTTTACGGGTGAGTTCGGGCGTAGCCCGCGATGGTAGTGCATCGGCTGGAATCCAGTTGGCACCTTTGCAGAATATTTCTTTGCCATTCACCTTGAAGGCGAAGCGTGCGCCGATTTTGTCTTTCTCGTTAATGAGCTCAATTTGGCGCAAACCTATCCTGCGAGTTTCTACGTTGCCGCCGCATTCGACCTTCAGTTCGTAGAAGTGCTGATCACCCGAACCCACAGGCCACCAGAGTTTTGGTTTGGTTAGCTTGAAACTGGCCGTTCCATTCCGCGTGATGATTTTCTGTCCTGCGAACGTTACAGTGCAGGTTTGCAATCTTTCCGAGAAAGTCATCGCCACTGAAACTTCGCATTTGCCATTTGCTGCAAATTCTTGGTTCACCAACAGATGCGAAAGTGGGTTTGCGGAAGCTGAAACAAGCTTCACAACGCCATAAGCCCCGAAGGGCATGATGGCGAGGTTCCAATCCCAGCCAGCATGGCAGGATGGCTTACGCAGGAAGTTCGTATCCGGAATTGGGCAGTTCTGTGCGGCATAGGGCACAAAATAGGGATGAGCCTTTTGGCGCTTGGCGGCTTCTTTCACATTTGAGAAAAAGTGGATTTCGATTTTGTTTTTGCCGCGCCTGAGCGCTTTGCTGACATCGGGATTATAGCGGCGGAAACAATTGTCAGCCTTCAATACAGACTTGTTGTTGATTTTGATTTCGGCCACGGTATCGAGATAGTCAATATCGAGATGCCACGCGCCTTCGCCCGCCCACTCAAACTCGCGCGTGGCGATCCAGTCCAGTTCCGCAACCCAGCGCACTTCATATTCGTTGCGGCCGATATAGGGATCAGGAATGATGCCAGCGGTGATTAAAGATGAATGCACATCGCCGGGAACTTGATAGTCGCATGCGTGTTTGCCATCGGCGGATTTAATCGCCCATGTGCCGCTCAAATCAATTTCAGAGCGGCTCGCCGCCATTGGTGCCTCTTAAAGTCGCTCGCCGCTTTGCGCGTCAAAGAGCGAAGCCTGCTTAACCCGGAACTGAACGCCAACATGTTCACCCGGCCTCATGATTTGAGAAGATTCAACACGAATCGATATTTTTTGTTTGCCGAGTTCAAGCCAGACAAGCGTGTCTGAACCCATCGGTTCCACCAATTCGACAACCGCATCGAACACACCCTTGGCTTTGGTATCCTTGCCGCGCAAAATGTTAATGTGTTCAGGTCTTGCACCGAATTCAATGGCGCTTCCGATGGGTGCCATGCCTGCAAAGGCATAGTCACTGACATCAAGTTTCTGGCCGGAGACTTCAACAGTTGGAGCTTTGATTGTTCCGCCCAATGTCGCTTTGATGAAATTCATCGATGGAGAGCCAATGAAACCGGCCACATAACGGTTTATCGGTTTGCTATAAATGGTCATCGGATCGGCCAATTGTTGAATCGTGCCGCCCTTCATCACCGCGATACGATCTGCCAACGTCATGGCTTCGATTTGGTCATGTGTTACATAAATCATGGTGTTGCCCAAGCGCTGATGCAGGCGCTTGATTTCCACGCGCAGTTCTGCACGCAGCTTGGCATCGAGATTTGACAGCGGCTCATCAAACAGGAACACATCAACATCACGCACAAGGGCGCGGCCAATGGCAACGCGCTGACGTTGACCGCCAGAAAGCTGCATGGGCTTTCGTTGAAGCAATGGTTCCAACTGCAAGATTTCCGAGGCGCGTTTTACACGCTGCTCAATTTCCACCTTGTTCATGCCTGAAACGCGCAAGCCGAATGACATGTTCCGCTCCACCGTCATCTGCGGATAAAGCGCGTAAGATTGGAACACCATGCCGATGCCGCGTTTGGAGGGTTCCTCCCACGTCACATTCTTGCCCTTGATGAAAACTTGGCCATTGGTTGGTTCCAGCAATCCAGCAATACAATTTAGCAATGTGGATTTGCCGCAGCCCGACGGACCGAGTAGCACGAGAAATTCGCCATCTGGAATATCCAAATCAAGCTCTTTTAAAACTTGTAAGGCTCCATAGCTCTGCGCCAAGCCGCGAATTGAAACGCTGAGGGATTTGGCAGCAGTGGGAGAAACAGACATAATCAACCTTTCACAGCGCCTGCGGCGATGCCGCGGACAAAATATTTGCCAGAGAAGAAATAAATGGATAACGGCACAATGCCGGTCAGAATGGTGGCGGCCATATCAACATTATATTCTTTCACGCCTTCCATCGAATTCACAATGTTATTGAGCTGCACCGTCATTGGATAATTGGTGGGGCCTGCGTAAATCACGCCGAATAGAAAGTCATTCCAAATGCCTGTCACCTGCAAGATCACCGCGACCGTAAAAATAGGGATCGACATGGGCGCAAAGACTTGGAAGAAAATGCGCCAATAGCCAGCACCATCCACGCGCGCGGCTTTGAATAACTCCTGCGGCAATGACGAGAAATAATTACGAAACAAAAGTGTGAGGATAGGCAGACCAAAAATGGTGTGCACCAAAATCACTGCTGGAAGCGTTGAGTAAATGCCAAGCCAGCGGGTGATGAGGACAAGTGGATAAAGCATCACCACATAGGGGATGAACGAGCTCACCAACAGCACGGTGAAAAAACCTTCGGAGAATTTAAACGGCCAATTCGCAAGTGAATAGCCCGTCACTGAGGCAACGGCGATGGAAACAATCACACTTGGACCGGTGATTTTGCATGAATTCCAAAAGCCAGGCAAAATACCTTGGCAATAAAGCCCGGTGCAAGCGTGAAACAAAGCCTTGTTCCAAGCACCCAAAGACGGATGCAGCGTTGGCACGAAGATATTGCCATAGCGGATGCCATCCAAATCCTTCAAGGAAGTGATGACCATAATGTAAAGCGGGAACAAGAAAAACGCAGCACAAATGCACAGCACTGAATAAACAACGGCGCGCTCAGTGGTGATGAATTTCTTAGGCTTGGGGCCTGATGGAATAATTGGATTTGAAACGATGTTTGACATGATAAAGCTCAACCTTTCTTGCCAAATTCCATCCTGATCCAAGGGATCAGGAGAACTGCCATGGTGACCAGCAGTACAGTTGAGGCTGACAGCGATTGGCCCAAATTGGCTGAAAAATTTTGATAAATATAGCGCGTGGGTACATCTGATGAGATGCCAGGGCCGCCGTCAGTGATCGCCAATACCAAATCATAAATGCGCACAGCAGCAGAAGCTACGATTACAAATGTCGTAACCATCACAGGCTTCATCATCGGCAAAATGATTTGCAGATAGGTGCGCCAAGTAGAGATGCCGTCAACTTTGGCGGCTTTCCAAATTTCGTCATCAATGCCGCGAAGACCAGCCAGCATCAATGCCATAACAAAACCGGAGCCTTGCCAGATGCCGGCAAGCACAATGGCATACATAACCATTTGGCGATCAGCGATCCAGCCGAAGTGGAAACTTGTCCAGCCCAACTGCCGCACGGCCGCTTGCAGCCCATATTCAGGCGACAAGATCCAAGCCCAAACGTGGCCCGTTACGATGAAAGAAAGTGCGAAAGGATAAAGATAAATGGTGCGGAACATGCCTTCGAGGCGAATTTTCTGATCCATGAAAACCGCCAGTAAAAAGCCCACCGATATCATAATCGTGATAGCGAGTATTGCGTAAGTCACCATATTGGGGAATGCGCCAGTACAACTAAACTGCCAATCAGGTGTGCCAATTTTGGTGATCGCTGGGCAACTCATCCAACGATCCGTAGTAAATAGGCGTTGGTAATTGGCCAAGCCCGAATAGTGGTCCATCCAATCAGAAGGTGTGAAAAGCGGCAAAACTTTAATATTGGTGAAGGAGAAAAGCACCGTCCATGCTGTGCCACCCACAAAAACCCCAAGCACAATCAGCATCATTGGCAGCGATGCGATCTTGGACGACAGGTTTCTAAATAGCGGGTTGGGGCGATCTAAGCTCATGTTTGCGCTCGTGCTTTGCTCAAGGAAATCCAGCCGGAATCCTGCACCGCAACTTCAACGCACTGCGTTCAAGCCACAGCAGAAAAACCTTGCAACCGCCACTGCAGCAAAAGCTTCAGTGACGGTTGCGATGGATTTACGAAAGTCCGAAGTTTACTTCGGAGCCTTCTTGATGATGTCTACGAACTTGGCCTGCGCATCAGCAGCTTTCATGTTCGGGTCAGCCATAAACGCAGTGAACAGATCATTGATCTGGTTCAATGAGTCACGATCGAGCATCTGGATGTCGCTCGGGAACACAGCAGTTGAGTGATCCAGAATTTGGAGGCCCTTCTTCATGCAGTCATTGGCAGCAGCAAGGTCAACGTCAGCACGAATTGGCAACGAGCCCTTCTTCAAGTTGAAAGCAACCTGAACAGCCGGCTCAACCAAGGTGGCGGCCATCTTCTTTTGAGCAGCAGTCACTGCTGGATCTTTGTTCTTTGGGAAGTAGAACACGTCACCACCGGTGCTCAGAACTGGGGTCACACCAAGGCCTGGCAAGCAATCAAAGTCTTTGCCAGCAACCATCTTGGCCACTGTGAATTCACCGGCAGCCCAGTCGCCCATAATGTTGGCGCCGGCTTTACCTTGAATTACGAGACTCGTAGCTTCATTCCATTGTGGAACCATTTTGTCTGCTGGCACGAACTTGCGCACATTGGCGAGTGCGTCAAACACTTTGCCGAATGCTGGGCCTGCAGCGAGAGCGAGATCGCGGTCCTTGTAAACCTTGATGTAGTTGTCAACACCAGCGATGGCTACNNCCAACCAACAGGCCAACTGGCCAACCTTGAGCAAGTGACATAGGTTGAATGCCCTTGGCTTGCAAAGCAGGAGCAGTAGCAACGAATTCATCCCAATTTTGTGGTGGCTTTAAGCCAGCATCTTCGTAAACGTGGCGGTTTGTCCACATCCATTGTGCTGAATGCAAGTTTACTGGAACGCAATAAACTTTGCCATCAACCGTGCAGCTTTCAAGTTGAGATGCTGGACGCAGTTTATGGACCCAATCACCCGCGGTAGCCACGTCGGTGATATCCAACAACAGGCCGGCCTTGATCAGATCATCGGCATCTTTGCCAGGGTTCAAATGGGTAGCACCCATTGGGTTGCCGCCCAAAATGCGCGAGATGATGATTGGGCGGGCAACGTCACCCGAACCGGCGATGGCGCCGTCAACCCAATGATCGCCTGAGGCGTTCACGGCTTTAGCAAATTCGGCAACGGCTGCGGATTCACCGCCAGACGTCCACCAATGCGTAACTTCAATATCAGTAGCCTTGGCAGAGCCCATCGCAAACAGCGATGCGGTGAGTGCAAGACCAGCAGTAAATTTATTAAGACCCATGTTATTTCCTCCCTATGTGAAATTGGGTGAAGCGAAGCTATCTCAGGAATTTTGAATTTGCAACGTTTCAAATTTATTTTTTCTACGCATGAATTATTGCATCGCAACATAGCATTTGCAGACTTGAAACGATTCAGGAAGTGGCTAATGTTTGGGCATGGCTGAAAATTCCGAAAAGCGCCCAACGTTGCGTTCACTGGCAGAAATCACCGGTCTTGGGATCTCCACAGTCAGCCAGGCGCTGCGCGACAGTCCTGACATTGCCCTGGAAACGAGAAAACGCGTCAGGCTTGCGGCCCAGCAAGCTGGTTATCGCCCCAACCGAGCGGGCGTTCGCTTGCGTACGGGCAAGAGTAATGTGATCACACTTGTTTTGAATCCGCAAGACGGAAACTCAGGGGGGTTCTCAAATCAAGACGGAAGCTCGGGGTTCTTTGCAAACATTGTGTATGGGATTTCCGATGCCTTGGCCAATACGAGCTATCATCTGGTGGTAACCCCTTATTCGTTATCCGATCCCATGGCACCGGTGCGCTATATTGTTGAAACCAATTCGGCTGATGGCGTGATCATCTCGCGCACCCAGCCCGATGACCCGCGCATTCGCTACATGGTCGAAAATAATATGCCCTTTGCCACTCACGGCCGCACCAACATGGGCATTGAACACGCGTATTTTGACTATGATAATGCAGCCTTCGCCCGCGAGGCTGTGAGGCGGCTAAGCCAGCGTGGACGCAAGCGTGTCGCACTTTTTTGTCCGCCTCCCATGCTTACTTATTATCTGCACACATTGCAGGGTTTTGAACGCGGCCTAGCTGAAACTGGATTGACGGGGTTCACCGTAAGTACAGTGAGTAGCGATTCAGGTTTGGAAGGCTTGCGCGCCGCTGGCCTCGAACTGGCCCACCGCCGCGATGCGCCTGATGCCGTGATCTGCACCTCAGCCAGCATGGTGCAACCATTAATCCTGGGCCTGGGCAACGGAAACATGGAGATCGGGCAAGACTATGACATGGTAGCAAAGCCCATTAGCAATCTGATTACGCTGGTCCAGCCTAAAGTTATTGGCATTGATGAAGACTTCCGCAAAGCGGGCCGAGAGCTGGCAAAAATGGTAGTGGCGCGCATAGAAGGGACTCCCCCTGAAACTTTGCAAGTGCTAGATAGCCCCTGTTAATTATCATACAAAAGGAACTATCTATGAATACCATCACTTCAGGCGTACTCCCCGTTGCTCCCACCGTTTTCAATGCTGATGGGTCACTTGATCTTGATAGTCAGCGCCGTGTGATGGACTTAATGGTGGATCAGAAATCTGATGCCATTTGCATTCTGGCAAACTTCTCTGAGCAATTCGTAATGACAGATGAAGAGCGGCGCATTTCCACCGAACTGTGCTTAAAGCAAGTTGGCGGGCGTATACCCGTTATTGTTACTTGCTCGCACTTTTCGACAGGCATTGCGGCGGCACGCGCCAAGCATGCAGCAGAACACGGCGCAGCAATGGTGATGTTGATGCCGCCTTATCANNGGCGAAAGCCTCTGGCCTTCCTATCATGATACAAGATGCGCCTTTGTCAGGCGTTAAATTATCTGTGCCGTTTTTGGTGCGGCTTGCGCAGGAAGTTCCGCTGGTATCTTATTTCAAAATCGAAGTGGCTTTTGCTGCGCAGAAATTACGGGATCTGATTGCGGCAGGCGGCGCCTCGATTGTCGGGCCATTTGATGGCGAGGAATCAATCACGCTGATGGCGGATTTGGATGCGGGGGCAACCGGCTCAATGTGTTCTGCCATGATCCCCGATCTCATCAAGCCCATCATCACCGCTCATAAAGCTGGTGACCGTGCCAAGGCTGCGGCACTCTATAAAAACCTTTTGCCACTCATCAATTATGAGAACCGTCAATGTGGCTTGCGTTCCGCCAAAACTGTTATGATGGAAGGCGGAGTCATTAAATCAGATCATGTGCGCCATCCGCTTCGCCCGCTTCATCCTGAAACACGCAAAGGACTGCTGGAATTGGCGCGTGAGGCCAATCCATTGGCGCTGCGCTGGGGCAAATAACCATGCGGATNNTAATAACCGGTGCTGCGGGAATGATTGGCAGGAAGTTGGTTGCGCGTTTGCAAGCTGACGGTAAACTGAATGGAAAACCGATTACTGAATTGCATTTGCATGATGTGATTGATCCTGCAGTAACGGGTGCAACATCGCATGTGGGCGATCTTGCAGGTGATGGTGCGGCCGCGAAATTGATTGCCACCAAACCCGACGTTATTTTCCATCTCGCGGGTGTTGTATCAGGCGAGGCCGAAGCTAATTTTGATTTGGGTTACCGGGTGAACCTCGACGGTACGCGACAATTATTTGATGCGATTCGCCTTGCACAAATTTCACCACGGGTGGCTTTCACATCTTCGATTGCAGTTTTTGGTGCACCCTTCCCTGATGTAATCCCCGATGAATTTCATCTCACGCCACTCACCTCTTACGGCACGCAGAAAATGATGGGTGAGGCTTTGCTGGCGGATTATACGCGCAGAGGTTTCTTTGACGGCGTTGGCATTCGGTTGCCCACCATCTGTGTGCGGCCGGGCAAACCCAATAAGGCAGCATCCGGCTTTTTCTCTGGCATCATCCGCGAACCACTCGCTGGCCTGCCCGCCATTCTGCCGGTGCCGCGTGATGTTGTGCACACTCATGCCTCGCCACGATCAGCAGTGAATTTTCTCATCCATGCGGCGGGACTCGATGGCGATTCTATCGGCCCAAGACGCAATTTCACTTTGCCAGGCGTTGGCGTTTCGGTTCAAGAACAGATCGACGCTTTGGGCCGCGTTGCCGGATCAAAAGTTGTTAGCCTGATTGAAGAGCGACCCGATGCAGCCATTTGGGCGATTGTGAAAAACTGGCCTACTCGTTTTGACGCAAAACGAGCGCGTGACTTGGGCTTTGTGGTTGAGCGCAATTTTGATGAAATCATCCAGGCGCACATCGAGGACAGCGCAAAATAAAAAGGGCGCCCTAAGGCACCCTTTTCAAAATCAAATGCGTTGCAGCTTATGCAGCTGGCGTATTGCCTTGGTTCATCGACTTCATAATATAGCCGACGATCAAGGTGAGGATAATACCGCCAAGGCCGCCACCTGCAATGTTGCCGCCAGTGTTGCCAAGGTTGGCAAAAACGTTGGCCAACGGGCCGGTTGCAGCCAAACCGCCGCCGAGTCCGCCGACTGCACCAGCAATGGTGTTGACGACTGGGCCAGCATTGCTGGCTGGGTTAGCTGCACCTTGTGCATGGCCGCCCACGGCGCCAGCGATGAGTTGGGTGATAAGGTTTGTAAGCATAGTTGAGTCCATGAATTGTCTCCCAAATGTGAATGATTATTATTCTGCCTCAAGACAGGCGAAAGTTAGCATTGCTTTTCCAATTCTCAAAACACAATGTTAAGCATTGGTTAACCATATCACATTCACCCCAAATTGCTGGTGTTGAACGTGTTGCAGTCATTGATCGATTGCGCGGTGGTGCCCTGCTTGAACCACTTCACGCGTTCAGCTGATGTGCCATGCGTGAAGCTATCAGGCACAGCATAACCTTGTGCCGCCTTTTGCAAATGATCGTCACCGATTTGGCTGGCGGCATTTAGTGCTTGTTCAATATCACCACTTTCGATTTGAACTTTACTCATAACCCCAGCTTCTTGCGCCCAAATGCCGGCAAAGCAATCAGCCTGAAGTTCAACGCGCACTGACAAGCGATTGCCATCAACCTTAGAGGCGCGCAAACTTTGCGCGTCGACCTGATCGGTGATACCGAGCAGATGTTGTACNNTTGCTATCAGCTGGGCAATAAAACGGCCCACTGGCGCTTTGAGCCGTGCCACAAGCGGATTGATCAAAATTGCTGAATAATACTAAAGTTGGTTTGACATATTGCTTGCCCATGTCAGCGAATTCTTTGGTCCAGACTTCATCTGTCGAGTTCAAAACTTTCGCCACGAATTGCTTACCAGGGTCTGATGCTGCGGTGCCAGCCGCCGTGCTACCCAGCTGTGTCGTTGTGTGGCTAGG
>PLXI01000015.1 GCA_003151375.1 Hyphomicrobiales bacterium | reverse complement strand
AGTGAAAGCGGAGATGGGCTAGTTGAACATGCAGAAATACAAGCGAGCACTTGCTGCGCGTTATTTCCTTTACCACACGCTGCTTCAATTAAAGAGTGTATTAACAAATTTTGACAATTATAACTTGTATTGACCGTGGGAATCACTCATTTTCGACTACGGAGTGGACTGGGAATTTTCCCTCGCAGTTCGCTCCTGACGATTGGTGCCGAACCCCTTCCAAGCCAATCGTTGCGGGCTCGAATGCGTTGCACTTTCATAGGTTTTCAGCTCTTGCTGGTTTCCTTCCTCCCCAAGGCGCATTCGGGCCTCTTTTGCGCGAGAACCCAAGCCAATTTTGCAAATCCAACCCAAGCATTTGATTTTAATAATGAATAAAAAATCTTGAAAAGAACTTGCGTTCAGAACTAAAATAGAACATACAGTGCACATGGACGGAACGAGTATGGTTCGGTTCACATCAGGGTTCACATCAGTTAAGAGGAGAGTGCAATGGGGCAAGCCAATCTGAAAGTTGTTGAGAATATGGGAAGCGATAAGGGCAAGGCTTTGGAAGCTGCGTTAAGCCAGATTGAGCGGGCTTTCGGCAAAGGCTCCATCATGAAGCTTGGGGCCAATCAAGCCATGGATGTGGAATCGATTTCAACTGGATCTCTTAGCCTTGATATTGCGCTGGGCATTGGCGGATTACCGCGTGGTCGGGTGATTGAAATTTATGGGCCGGAATCATCCGGCAAAACCACTTTGGCTTTGCATGCTGTTGCCGAGTCTCAAAAGCGCGGTGGCATTTGCGCTTTTGTGGATGCTGAACATGCGCTTGATCCGCTTTATGCCCGCAAGCTGGGCGTGAACATTGATGATCTTCTGATCTCCCAACCTGACACAGGCGAACAAGCCCTAGAAATTGCTGATACATTGGTGCGTTCTGGCGCCATTGAAATTCTGGTGATCGATTCAGTGGCGGCCTTAACTCCCAAGGCCGAACTTGAAGGCGAGATGGGCGACAGTCTCCCTGGCCTGCAAGCGCGTTTGATGAGCCAAGCTTTGCGTAAGCTGACGGCCTCCATCTCCAAATCCAATTGCATGGTGATTTTCATCAATCAAATCCGTCATAAAATTGGTGTGATGTTTGGTTCGCCTGAAACCACCACCGGTGGCAATGCTTTGAAGTTTTATGCCTCGGTGCGCCTTGATATTCGCCGCATTGGTGCCATTAAAGACCGCGAAGAAGTTGTGGGCAATCAAACCCGCGTGAAGGTGGTTAAAAACAAAGTGGCGCCGCCGTTCAAGATGGTGGAATTTGATATTATGTATGGCGAAGGCATTTCCAAAGTTGGCGAATTGGTTGACCTTGGTGTCACCGCTAACGTGGTTGAAAAATCTGGCTCGTGGTATTCCTATAACGGTGAACGCATTGGCCAAGGCAGGGATAATGCCAAGGTTTTCCTCAAACAGAACCCTGATCTGGCGAACAAGATTGAGGCGGCCATCAGGGCCAATGCCGGTTTGATCGCATCACGCATCACCGACGGCTCTATCAAAGACGAAGACGACGAAGCTTAAGCTTTTCGTCTCGCAGGTTTCGGGCTTGAAAAGGCCCAAAGCGTTTCCTACTTCATGGTGTGGCTGTTTGAGAAGACAGCCATTTTCCTCCCCATGCTGGCCTTGTCCGGGCCAGCCCCAAGGATGCTGGCTCCATTTGGGCCAGTCTTCAGGCAGGTTTGCCCCACAACCCCTGCCCACTACGCCGCCGGAGCCAGTTGCTTCGGCGGCTTTTTTTGTTGGATACTTGGCCTGGCAGAGCCAGTTGTTATTTGGTCAATTGCACGCTCTGCAAAATTGCGCTCAAGGCTGCTTCATTGGTTTTCTGTGCGTCTTCTGAGCCCCAGAAGGTGAACATCACAAACTGATCTGGCACACGCGTTTCAACCAATGTAACGGAAAATTCAGTCGGGCCGTCGTCGTCCTTGCCAGTGTATTCCAAGTTATGAATTTTCATCCCGTTAACTTCTTTATCGCTGGCTTTCTGCGTGGAGAGATCTATCTCCAAGCCTTGTTCGCCTAACACTTTGACGCTTTCTGCTACTGCATCACTGATTTTGTCGGCCTTGACCGATTCAATCGAGACATAGATTTCATTATCAGGGGAATTCATTTCAATGCCATCGTCGATGACAGAAGGTTCCCAATCATCGGGAGCATTCACAGTCGCGATTGCGTCGGCTTCAGGAATTGAAAAGACCTTTGCGATAGCGCCAGTTGTGCCAAAAATGGCTGCCGACAGCAACACAGTGGCAGCAAAACCCAATTTCTTATTGATCATCACGGATATCTCCAATTTAAATATTGCCCTTGGTGGGATGGAATTAAGCCGATTTGTTTGGATGGTCAAAGATATTGCAAAGTTTCGCTAAGGCAGGCCCATTTTCCGGCGATTGGGCGACTTTCCGAAACTTCTTTTCACTTCGACCCGAGTTGTTCTAAGAGGGCGTAGTTTTAACCTTGGACTTACCGATGACTGGCCTTGCACAAATTCGTTCGACCTTCCTCGATTTCTTTAAAAAGCAGGGCCATGAAGTTGTGCCGTCTTCGTCATTGGTGCCGCGCAATGACCCCACTTTGATGTTTGCCAATTCGGGCATGGTGCAATTCAAGAATGTTTTTACGGGTGCCGAAAAGCGCCCTTATACCCGCGCCACATCTGCGCAAAAATGCGTTCGCGCCGGCGGCAAACACAATGATCTGGACAACGTCGGCTACACCCGCCGGCATC
>PLXI01000127.1 GCA_003151375.1 Hyphomicrobiales bacterium | reverse complement strand
GTAGCGGTATAAAGTTTCCCTTCCTTTAAATTTGAAATCGAATTAAACCCTCAGTGGTGAAGAATTGCATATCTTTAGCTGCAAAATAGTCATACCATATATCTATGGTTGTTTGTATGCGACATTTTTGCCTCACCAAATGCTAGAATTTGTTAGATTTTGGAAATCCGCGTGGTGGCAGACGACCTGCTTGGGCACGCTCTCCAATCCACTCAGCCAGATCAGTGACAGAGAAGCTACGGCCAGAGCTATCAAGCCAAGATAAGCCGGTGGCGAGCTTGAATGTGCTGACATCAGACAAGCCACCATCTTTGAATTTCTGTAAACGCACGCCCTTGCCACGCGTCATCTCGGGAAGCTCGGCAAGTTTAAACACCAGCAACTTCCGATTATCACCGATGCTCGCTACATAATCGGCACCAGCGGCAACCTCGACACAGCAGATGGCTTCCGCAGGCGTTTTAACATTCAATACTTGCTTGCCTTTGCGCGTGTTGGCCAAACATTCGACCGCTGTCACCACAAAGCCATCGCCATCTGTTGATGCGACCAGCAATTTTGAATCCGGTTTGTAGGCAAACAGCGCCACCAAGGCGTCCGCTGCGTCAACATCGGCCAACAAGCGCACCGGTTCCCCAGCCCCGCGACCGCCGGGAAGTTTTGAAGCCTCAAGCGTGAAGAATTTTCCAGATGATGTGAAAAGCATGATCTTATCAGTGCTCATACATTTTACTGTAAACTTGCCACTATCGCCTTCCTTGTAGGCTAGGGTTGAGGTGTCTTCGACATGGCCTTTCAAAGCGCGAATCCAGCCCTTATCAGAGCAGATCACCGTTAGCGGCTCTCTTTCAACCAACGCCTCATCGAGACTTTCGCCCACATCGGGAGCCTCAACAAAATCACTGCGGCGGCGGCCCAATGGAGTTTTCTTGGAGAAGGTTTCTTTCAGCGCTTTGATTGCATCGGCAATGGCATTCCACTGCTTTTCATCGGATTTGAGCAAGGCATTGAGGCCGCCTTGTTCCTTGGTCAGCTCATCATGTTCAGTTCGGATTTGTATTTCTTCCAAACGCCGCAATGCGCGCAGGCGTAAATTGAGAATGGCTTCGGCCTGCGTGTCATTGATCTTGAAGCGATGCATTAAAACCGGTTTGGGCTCATCCTCCTCACGAATAATCTTGATCACTGCATCAATGTTGAGGAAGGCAACGAGATATCCAGACAGAATTTCAAGACGACGCGCAATTTCATCAAGTCGGTGTTGCGACTTGCGTTGTAACACTTCGCGGCGGTGATCCAGCCATTCGCGCAAAACATCTTTGAGCGACATGACCTTTGGCACTTTGCCACGTGAAAGCACATTCATGTTGAGTGGAAAACGGCTTTCCAATTCGGTGCTGCGGAATAGCTGCTCCATTAACAGTTCAGGTTCAATGTTGCGGGTCTTTGGCTCCAATACAACGCGAATGTCTTCGGCGCTTTCGTCGCGCACATCACCCAACAAGGTAAGTTTTTTGTCGTTTAGTAATTCAGCGATCCGCTCAATTAAGCGGCTTTTCTGAACCATGTAAGGAATTTCAGTAACAACAATTTGCCAACCGCCACGTGTCAATTCCTCTTTTGCCCACCGCGCACGAATGCGAAAACCGCCGCGCCCGGAGCGATATGCTTCAACAATTTGCTCGCGGCCATCAATGATGATGCCGCCAGTTGGAAAATCAGGCCCCAGCACAAATTGTGTGAGCTTTTCCACGCTAGCGCCTGGCGTTTTTATGAGATGCAAAGCTGCATCACAGAGCTCGGCCAAATTATGTGGTGGAATAGAGGTGGCCATGCCCACCGCAATACCGGATGAGCCATTTGCTAACAGATTGGGGAAAGCGCCGGGCAGAACTACGGGCTCTTCCAAAGTGCCATCATAGTTGGGGCGAAAATCTACGGTTGCTTCTTCGACATCTTCGAGAATGAGACGCGCAACTTCAGTAAGTCTGGCTTCGGTGTAACGATAGGCGGCCGCACCATCGCCATCGATATTGCCGAAGTTGCCTTGGCCGTCCACCNNGCGAAGAAAAGTCCTGGGCTAAACGCACCATCGCCTCATAGATCGCCTGATCACCATGGGGGTGATAACCGCCCATTACGTCGCCAACGATTTTTGCAGACTTCTTAAATGCGGAATTCGGATCAAGGCGCAATAGGCGCATCACATGCAACAAACGGCGGTGAACCGGTTTCAACCCATCGCGCACATCGGGCAAAGCACGGTGCATAATGGTTGAAAGTGCATAAGCCAGATAGCGCTCTTCTAGCGCATCTTTGAGCTCAATGCCTTCAATTGCTGCAGGTGGAGTTGGGGGAACAGAATCACGCTTTGCCATGGTGGGTTGGGCTTAACGCAGCAACGCCCTGTACTCAATGAGGACCCTTGTTTGCGAGATAATCCACCATTGCAAAAGTTATTATCACCAACAGGAACACAATTTCAATGGCGAGGCCCATTCCAGTATTTGCCCAGCTCAAAGACCCATCTTGGAAAAAATCTTCCAATAATGAAATGGCACCAATCGCCGCAATAGTGGACGCAAGTTTAAGTTTCAATGCGCCAAACGAAATTGATGACAGCCAAGAAACACTTACAGAATCATCCTGGTTTTCAATGAACGAGGAAAAAGTTGAAAGCATCACCATGACAATCAATCCAGCCAGTAAAGCATAATCAATCAACCCTAGCAGTTTCAGCACCACATCAATCTCGCCGATTGTGGGCACCGCCAAAAGAAACGTCCACACTTTCAAAGCAAAAACACAGGCAAACCCCAAAAGGGAAGCAGCCAAGCCAAAACAGAAGACCAACATCAGCCAGCGAAATCCCGACAAAATCTGAAAGAGATGACGTGTCATATTTTCCCCTAGCTTGTGCGGTGTACAACCACTTTACATATTGACTTTTTACCCCAGGCATTGTCACACGCGCGGCGCATGGCGGTGCGCAAAGCTTCGGCCACCATATTATCATCTTTGCGGCGTGCACGTGGCATTGCGATGAATGCCTCTTCGGCCAAATCCTCTAATTCATCTGGCAGCGATGATGGCAGGCCATCCGTTTCCAAAACCAAATCTTCAAGATCGCCTTTATCATTAATCAGTACACTGATGAACATTATGCCAGCGTATGATAGCTTGCGGCGTTGTTTGGCAGGTCCGTCTTCGCTGTCCACGATCAGTTTGCCATCGAGATGCAGGCGACCACCAGGCGCTTCATCAATGATCTCCGCCTCACCCGGTTTCAGCCGTGCAATTTTACAATCCTCAAGCAATATCGTCTCAGCAATGCCATAGGCTTTGGCAAAAGCGATATGCGCAGCCAAATGGCGTGCTTCGCCATGCATGGGTATGAGTATTTTGGGTTTCACCCAATCATACATTTGTTTCAGTTCACCTTGGCGCGGATGGCCAGAAGAATGCACCAGCGCATCATCAGCGGTGAGCACATCAATGCCCTGTTTGGCAAGATTGTTAATAACGGCGGAAACCACCTTCTCATTGCCCGGAATGGTGCGGGCCGAAAAGATCACCAGATCGCCCTTCTCCAACGCGATCTGCGGGTGACTGTCTTCGGCGATCCGCGCAATGGCAGCGCGCGGTTCACCTTGGCTTCCGGTGCACAAAAGAAGTACGCGGTCGTTAGGCAGATAGCCAAATTCTTCAATGTCCAAAAATGCGCCAGCATCTTTCAACAAGCCCACTTTGCGAGCTGCCTCAATAGTGTTGCGCATCGCGCGGCCAGCAATCACGACTTCGCGGCCCGCAGACCTTGCTGCGCGCACCGCGCCCAATATGCGTTCGACATGAGACGCAAAAGTGGTGACGGCTACCCGGCCTGTTGCATTGGCGATAATGTCACCCAATGTGGCCGCCACATCTTTTTCCGATGGTGACAAGCCTTCACGCAAGACGTTAGTTGAATCGCAAACTAACGCATCCACACCTTTATCGCCCAATTCACGAAAACGCTTTTCAGCTATGTGGTGACCAAGCTGGGGATGGAGATCGATTTTCCAATCGCCAGTGTGCAGCGCATTGCCCTGTGGCGTGTCAATGAACAAGGCACATGATTCAGGAATGGAATGGGTGACTGGTACTAATTCTAGTTTGAATGGGCCCAAAGTGAATTTCGCACCAGGCTTATGCACAACCATGGGCACATCTTCATCAATACCATGCTCGATGAATTTGAGTTTCAATAATTCGGCGGCAAACGGCGTGCAGTGAACCTCACACTGCAGTTGCGGCCACAGCCGCGCAACGGCACCGATATGGTCTTCATGACCATGGGTGATGACGAGGCCATGAAAACGTTTGCGGTTTTTCGCAATGAAACCAACGTCCGGCATGATAACATCAATACCGGGGTCGCGCTCATCACCGAACTTCACGCCAAGATCAACCATCAGCCAATCGCGCGTGTTGGAAGGGCCGACACCATAGCAATAACAATTCATGCCGATTTCGCCGATGCCACCCAACGGCAGCAGGACGAGGCTTTCACCGAGATCGTTTTTACGTTTTTGCTGTTTGGGCTGATGCTTAGGTTGTTTGGCTGTCATTGTTTGGTTTGATACTCTACCCTTAGATCGCCTGCATAGATTGTTTTGACTACTCCGCCAGGCAGTTGCAACAAAAGCGCGCCGTCTAAGCCAAGGCCAGTGAAAGTTCCGCCCTGCCCGTCCACGCTTATTTTAGTGCCGATGTGGGGGCAGCGCTGCATCCAGCCCTCACGGATGCGGTCAAAGCCATTGCCATCATTCCATATTTCTAAATTTTTTGATAGACTTAGTTGAAGTTGCTTAAATACTGATTCAACTGTCGCGTTGCCCAAGCGTGCCACTTGATAGGACAGTCGCTCAGGAACATGGGCAATGTTGATGCCGATGCCGATGGCGACAAGGCCATTGCCCAAACTTTCACATAAAATGCCGCAGAACTTAGCGGCGTCCAAGAGACAATCATTGGGCCATTTCAAAGATATAGCCGCGCCACCTGAAAATTTGGTTGCAGTTTCGTGAACCGCTAATGCCGCCACAAAGCTGATCTGCGATATCGCTGTGAGTGGTGCAATCGTTGGCCAAAGTAAGGTGCCATAGAAATTGCCAGGTTCAGAAACCCAGGCGCGCCCTAACCTGCCTTTGCCTGCGGTTTGCTCAGCGCTTACAATCCAGCACGGCCCGCGCTCACCACTTTGCGCCAATCGTTTTGCTTCGAGGTTGGTTGAATCAACCGTGGCAAGCCGCAGGATGCGCAACGGCTAAAACAAACTCTTAGCAGCGTTGGCGGCTAGAGCCACGATAGGCTGAGCGAAAATTACAAAGCCCAAAACGAAAATCAACGACGCATAGGCCACAACAGCCAAGCGCTTTTCAGCGCCGTCAAACATTTCGGCCGCCGGATCAAAATACATGATCTTAACAATGCGCAGATAATAATAAGCGCCGATCACTGAGGACACCACGCCAAGCACGGCAAGAACGTAAAGCCCCGCCTTCACCGCTGCCAAGAATACGAACAGTTTGCCGAAGAANNGGTGGAATGCCGGCGAGCGAGAACATCATCATAGCCAGCACAAAGGCCATGCCTTTGTCATTGCGTGAAAGGCCAGCAAGATCAGAAATCTGCTCAAGGTAAATTCCTTTCCGGCGCATGGCCAAGATGCAAGCAAAAGTACCTAGCGTTGTTGCCAAATAGATCAGCATATAAACCACTACACCTTGCACACCTTCTTGTGTGCCGGCAGCGAGCCCTACCAATGCAAAACCCATATTTGCGATGGAGGAATAAGCAATCAGGCGCTTGATGTTGTTCTGGCCGATGGCGGCAATTGCACCAAAGGCCATAGAGGCCACTGAGATGAATTCAATTACCTGTTGCCATTGGCCAATGAGGTGCTCAAAGGGGCCGACTAAAACGCGAGTAAAGAGCGCAATGGCTGCAATCTTTGGTGCTGTGGCAAAGAAGGCCGTAACAGGTGTTGGTGCACCTTCATAAACATCAGGCGTCCACATATGGAAAGGCACTGCAGAAATCTTGAAGGCCAGGCCCGCCATCAAGAACACAAGGCCAAACACTACGCCTAAGCTTGGGCCAGAAGTTTGAACCGCAGTTGCGATGGCGGCAAAGTCCGTGTGGCCAGTGAAGCCATAGATCAATGAAGCACCATAAAGCAGCAAGCCCGTTGAGAGAGCACCCAGCACAAAATATTTGAGGCCCGCTTCTGATGCCTTGGCGCTGTCGCGGTTCATCGCAGCCACAACATAAAG
>PLXI01000155.1 GCA_003151375.1 Hyphomicrobiales bacterium | reverse complement strand
CACAGCCATGTGTTTCCGGGGCTTATACCGTTTTTGGATCAAGCCAAAAGCTCTGGTTTGGAAATGGGCGTGTGCACCAACAAAGTTGAGGGGCTTTCCAATAAATTGCTGAACGAGATTGGCTTAGCCAAGTATTTCTCTGCCGTAGTGGGCGGAGATACATTGCCGATCATGAAGCCCGATGTTGCGCCTTACAATGAAGTGGCGCGGCGGTTGGGTGTTGCACCTCAGCGCACGCTGATGTTTGGCGATAGCGAAACTGATATTCGCACCGCGCAAAATGTTGGCGTGCCAGTGATTGCGGTGAGTTTCGGTTATACGCATGCGCATGTGTCAAGCTTCGCGCCCACTTATGTGATTGACCATTATGATGAGGCTTGGCCGCTGGTGAAGGCTTATGGCTAATCGCACCATCATCTCAGCCAAGGGCCTCGCTGATGCAAGGTTGATTGCACGCGATGCGGTTGCGGGATTGGCCCAAGTGGAATCCAATTTCAGCACGCGGCTTTCGGCAGAAGTTTTGCGGCAGATTAAATCGGCAAGCATGAACGATCCAATCTTCCGGCAATATGTTCCGTCCACGGATGAATTAAACTTCAAAGCCGATGAATTGACTGATCCGATTGGAGATCAAACTCATTCGCCAGTCAAAGGTATCATTCACCGATACGCAGATCGACTGCTGCTCACACCCACACACACTTGCGCGGTTTATTGCCGCTTTTGTTTCAGGCGCGAAAAGGTGGGCAGCGCCGAGGCCAGCTTGAACAAAGCAGAGATGGATGCGGCATTTGAATATATCGCTGCGCACCCAGAAGTGAGCGAAGTCATTCTCTCAGGGGGCGATCCACTGGTTTTGTCAGACAGGCGCATTGGCGAAATCATGCAACGCTTGGCCGCCCTCACTCATGTGCAAGTGATCCGCATTCACACGCGTGTGCCTGTGGTTGAACCTGCACGCATCACGCCTGCTCTGCTGAAAATCTTGCGGGTGCGGCCTGCGGTTTATATTGTGCTGCATGTCAACCATGTGGCGGAGCTTTCTATGCCCGTAAAAAAAGCCATTGCGCGAATGGCTAAGGGTGGCATTCCGCTATTGTCTCAATCAGTTTTGCTTAAAGGCGTGAACGATAGCGCCGAGGTGCTGGAAGATTTGTTCCGCGCATTGGTGGCTAACCGCGTGAAGCCCTATTATTTTCATCAGTTAGATAAGGCGCAAGGCACTTCGCATTTTCGCGTTTCGATTAAGCGCGGGCAAGACATTATGCGCACATTGCGCGGGCGATTGTCTGGCATAGCCCAGCCGACTTACGTTTTGGATATTCCAGGGGGCCACGGCAAAGTGCCGATTGGGCCGAATTACATAACTAAAAACGAAATCGCCGACCCTAAAGGCCGGCGACACCGATATTCTGAAAAGTAAATTGGTTTAGAAGTGAACGGCCACACCAGCGGTCACAACCAGTGGATCAAGCTGTTCCTGAAAAGATAACGCCGGATTGATGAAGTTGATCGTGGTGGTAAAAAATTCCTTCTTCACGTCAACGAAAAGACCAAAGGTATCATTGGCCTTGTATTCAACGCCAGCCTGAAGAACAGGAGCAAAACCATTGCTAGCACTGGTGATTTGCGGATTGGTTGTGCTGAAGTAAACGTTATAGGCGAGACCACCACCGACATAGGCATCAAACTTGTCGTTGTTCACAAGGTGGAACTGACCATCGAGTGCGAAGGCACCCATTGTAAGAGTTGTGCCTGAGTCGACCCCATTGAGAAAGATTTCATGTGTCGGTGGGATGCCAGCAGTGAGCGAGAGACTGAAGCGGTTGTTCAAGAAGCGGCCAGCTTCAATCGAACCCGTAAAGGCATTGCCAGCCGTAATCGTTTGTGGACCACCAGCACGTAGCGGCAGAGCAAGTGTTCCGTTAGAATTTGGCATGACATAGGAGCCGCCAATCTTCACGAACCAATCTTTCGGGTCCATCACAACTGGTACAACATCGGCTGCATGTGCAGCCACAGACATCGCACAAATCGAGGCCCCAGCAGCCAAAAATTTCTTCATTGTCGAATTCCTTCCTTGAGTGAATTCTAAAGTTCACCTGTCGTAACACTTTATTAACCGGATTCATTGGGCTTGCACAACCACAAAGTTGACACAATCCGCAGAGGGCGCAGAATTTCAACGTTAGGACGCTAACGTAGCCAAAACGCCTAAAACTTGTTCAACATGCTGATAAAACTTGATTATCACTAATGGTTCTTGGCAAAACCAGTAATATCTATCAGCGTCAGGGCATTCCCGCGCCACCATGTAGACAACGCCAATAGAATGCCGACATGGCCCACGCCATCATAAGCTTTCAACTCAACTTGGGCTCCAGCCGCTTTCAAAGCTGCGGCCATGTTGATCGAATTCTTGGGACGCACGGTCGTATCCACACTGCCATAAGCCATGAAAAACGGCGGCGCATCGGCTCTTGCATAAGTGATGGGTTGAGTGGCGGGCAAATCTTTGACTGCGCCAAACACGTCCTGCGCCACGCCTGGATCAAGCGGCAAAAAATCCAGCGGTGCGGCCAAAAGTGCAACACCTTTGATGGATGAGACATCTGTGTCCAGCGCTGCCAAATAATGCTTATCTAAAATCGCCAGCGCCACATTATAGGCGCCTGCGGAATGGCCAGAGGCAATGATGTGTTTGGGATCACCCCCATATTCGCCCGCATGGCGCGTGGTCCAATCAATCGCCAATGCCGTGTCTTCAACAAAAGCTGGGAATGGATGTTCTGGGTGCAGACGATAGTTTGGCAAAACAGTCAGGAAGCCCCGCGCTGCCAGAGCACGGCCGACAAATTCATAGGGATTTTTATTGCCACTACTCCATGAGCCGCCGTGAACAAAGATGATAACGGGCCATGGCCCCTGCCCCTGCGTGGGCGCATAAATATCCAACTTCAAACGTGGACCTTCACCATAGGCCACATCTTTGACCAACAGCGTGCTGCCGGAATCCTTCGGCACCAGCGCATTGAATATTTCTAAGGCAGCGTAGTGATAGACGAATGCGCCGGTCAACAGCACCGCAGCTATAATGAGGCCTGTGGATTTCATACTCACCCTTTTGCCTTATTACGGCATCAAGGCAACTGCGGATCAGTTGCGACGCTCTGG
Organism: Hyphomicrobiales bacterium; assembly: GCA_003151375.1. Lineage (GTDB taxonomy): Bacteria > Pseudomonadota > Alphaproteobacteria > Rhizobiales > Aestuariivirgaceae > Aestuariivirga. The sequence continues at coordinate 680 of PLXI01000155.1, read as the reverse complement.
CAAATGGCTATCTCGGGCCAGATTAGAAAATTTGGTAAGCTTACCTTCAAACTGCAAATCAACCGTGCCGGTGGGGCCGTGGCGCTGTTTGCCAATGATGACTTCGGCTTTGCCATGGACATTGCCCATTCGTTCCTGCCAGTCCAAGAATTCCTTCGTGCCTTCTGCTGGCTTAGCTTTTTCTGCGTAATATTCTTCGCGAAAAACGAAGAGTACCACGTCTGCGTCTTGTTCAATGGAGCCGGATTCACGCAGGTCTGAAAGTTGTGGCCGCTTGTCATCCCGTGCTTCCACTTGTCGCGAGAGTTGAGATAAAGCGATGATGGGCACGTTGAGTTCTTTAGCCAAGGCCTTCAGGCCCACGGTAATTTCTGTCACTTCTTGTACCCGGTTTTCAGCGGCTTTGCGTGATGAACCGGACAGAAGTTGGAGATAATCCACCACAACCAAGCCCAGTCCGCGCTGGCGCTTCAGTCGGCGGGCGCGGGAGGCCACCTGCGCGATCGTTAGGCCACCAGTGTCGTCTATGTAAAGCGGTAGCACCTGCAGTTCTTGGCTTACATCCACAAGGCGTTGGAATTCCACATCTTCTATTTTACCGCGCCGAATTTGTTCGGAAGGTACGCCCGTCTGTTCGGCGATGATACGCGTTGCTAATTGTTCGCTGCTCATTTCAAGTG
>PLXI01000107.1 GCA_003151375.1 Hyphomicrobiales bacterium | reverse complement strand
CATGCGGCATGTTGTGGCTGATCAAAACAATCGGCAGGCCACGCTTTTTCACATCGCGGATTAATTCCAAAACGCGGCGCGATTCTTTGACACCAAGTGCGGCGGTTGGCTCGTCCATGATCACAACTTTGGAGCCAAACGCGCAAGCGCGCGCCACGGCAACACCTTGGCGCTGGCCGCCCGAAAGCGTTTCCACAGGCTGATTGATGTTTTGTATGGTCATCAGCCCAAGCTCAGATAATTTATCGCGGGCAAATTTTTGCATGCGGCTACGGTCAGCCAGACGCAGGACCGTGCCAAGAAATCCGGGCTTCCGCAATTCACGACCAAGGAACATATTATCAGCAATTGAAAGTGCAGGCGACAAAGCGAGGTTTTGATAAACCGCTTCGATGCCTGCCGCACTTGCTTCTTGTGGGCCTTTGAAATGAATGACTTTGCCTTCCAGCGTGATCTCGCCTTGATCAGGCGTTACTGCACCTGTGATGGCTTTGATGAGGCTGGATTTGCCAGCACCATTGTCGCCGATCACACCCAAAACTTCGCCGGGGTAAAGATCAAAGTCTGCACCATTCAAAGCCACAACTGTGCCATAGCGCTTGAATAGCCCGCGTGCCTTGAGGATCGGTTCGCCGGATTCCAACGTGGGATTACTCGGCGCCTTGCTCACCGCCTCAAAATGCACAATTTTTACGGACTTCTTCTTGCCCAGCTTCTTTTTCGCAATCACTTTCTTAGCGCTCATTGTGAAGCCCTCCGCAACCATTGATCAAGCGCCACGGCGACAATAACCAGACAGCCCGAAGCGAAATATTGCCAATAGTCATCCACACCGGCAATGGCCAGGCCACTATTGAATACACCAACAATAAGGGCACCGAGAATGGTTCCAAAAATCGACCCTCGACCACCAAACAACGAAGTGCCGCCGATCACCACGGCAGTGATGGAATCTAGATTAATTGTTTCAAAGGAAATGGGAGAAATTGAACCAACGCGACCTACCGAAACCCATGCACCAAAACCACAGATGAGCCCGGCCACGACGTAAACCGAAACCAGAGTGCGATTGGTTTGAATGCCGGACAACATTGCTGCATCCGGGTCATCGCCCAAAGCATGAACGTGACGGCCCCAAGCTGTGCGATTGAGCATATACCAAACCAAAACGCCCAAAACGAGTAAAGCCAGTGTGCCCAAGATGAAAGTGGCATTGCCAAGATGAATCTCATTGCCAAAAAACAGCAGGTTCGGGGCCTTGTCTTCGATATCAGAAGCGCGGATGGACACTGACTGAGTATACCAAAGCTTCAGCGCGTTGAAGACATTGAGTGTGCCGAGCGTGACAATGAATGGTGGAATTTTGGCATAGGTCACCAACAAACCATTGATCCAACCCATGAAGCCACCAACCAACATGCCGAGCGGAACCGCAACGAACACCGGAACGCCCGCGAAAACGGCAAGCTTGCCCATTATCATCGCGCTGATAATGAGGATTGCACCAACGGAAAGATCAATGCCAGCTGTGAGAATGATGATGGTCTGGGCCACAGCGACAATGCCGGTCACCGTCACCTGTTGCAGGATGGTAGAAAATGCGGTGGCTGTGACGAAATTATTGGGGTTGATGAACAGGGCGTTGAAGCTGAAACAAAAAACGCTGAGCAGCAACACCATGGCCGGAATGCTCGTCGGATATTCGCGCAACAACGAACGGAGGCGGAAAAGCATACCCTCGCGCGATGAATCAAACGCCGCAACAGTCTTGTCGGCCTCGTTTAATTTAGCTTCAAAATCTGAAATGGTTTTTGTCGGTGCGGAATTGTCGCTCATGCTTCCCTCGTAACACGCAGTCCCCGTAAAAATTATTGATTGCGCCTCTTTGTGTGCGCTGAATATACGAAGGGCGACTGTAAGGCCGCCCTTCGCTCCTTTCAAGTCTTTATAGGGCTATTAGCCCCAGCACTTAGCCAGGCCTTCTTTGGTGTCGATGGACTTCACGCCATCAGCAGCCTTGTCGGTGACGAGATTGACGCCCGTGTTGAAGAATGTCAGGCCGTCAGAAACCTTTGGCTTGGAACCATCCTTGGCGAAAGCGGCAATCGCTTCGATGCCCTTTGAGGCCATCAACAAAGGATATTGCTGTGAGGTTGCACCAATCACACCATCAGCAACGCTCTTCACACCTGGGCAACCACCGTCAACTGAAACCACGAGAACGCCCTTATCTTTGCCAGCCTTCTTGAGGGCTTGGTAAGCACCAACGGCAGTCGGCTCGTTGATGGTGTAAACCACATTGATGTCAGGGTCCTTGGCCAGCAAGTTTTCCATGCCCTTTTGGCCGCCTTCTTCATTGGCACCCGTACCTTCATGGCCAACTATGCGCTTGTCCTTCTCGGAACCCAGCACTTTGCCGTCTGGAACTTCAACCCCGAAGCCCTTGAGGAAGCCTGTGTCACGCAGCACGTCAACCGAGATATTGTCTTTGTTAATGTCGAGCATGGCGATATGGGCGTCCTTTGCCTTATCGCCCATCTGAGCCTTGGCCCAAGCGCCGATTAAGGTGCCAGCTTCAAAGTTATCCGTCGCAAAGGTCATGTCCTGTGCGTCCTTGTCCGCCAATGGCGTGTCGAGAGCGATCACAAGAATGCCAGCAGCGCGGGCTTTCTTGAGGTCCGGACCAACTGAATCATTGTCTGGAGTGATCAAGATACCCTTTACGCCAGCGGCCATGCAGTTTTCGATTGCGGTGATTTGTGGACCGGCATCGCCATCCTTCACACCAGCGAAGGACTTCAGATCCACGCCAGCGGCCTTGGCACCCTCTTCAGCGCCTTTTTTCATGGCCACGAAAAAGGCATTGGTGTTGTCTTTGGTGATCAGGCAGGCAGAGGTGCCAGCCATAGCGACGGTGGTGAAGCCTGTCAGGGCTACGCCGACGAGAGCAGCTTTCAGAATTGATTTCACGTTTATTCTCCCTTGGAAACCCTGTTGAGGGGCACACTTAAGTTACAGTTGTTTTTCACAGTTATGATTGCGCAGAGTGCACGAGGCCCTCCCGCTCTCAGCTGGCATCATGGAATCTTTTTCACACCCCTGTCAATAAGTAAATCAATCTGATTTATTATTTGACAGCGCGCCTCTCTTGACCCAGGGTCTGATGCAAAATAAGGGTCTGTCGCAAAAAAGAAGTCTCATAATGAACCTTAATGTGGGTCGAAACGAAACCAATCAGAAAGATGCGCGGGGCACAAACCAGATCGGTTTGCGCCTCTACAATGAGAGATTGGCGCTTTCGTTGATCCGTCAATATGGCCAATTGCCAAAAGCTGAAATTGCGAGATTAACTGGGCTTTCTGCTCAAACCGTATCTGTCATTGTCCGTCAATTGGAACGCGACAAGCTGGTCATCAAAGGCGATAAGCTGCGAGGCAAAGTTGGTCAGCCGTTAGTCCCATTCAGACTTAATCCAGACGGCGCGTTTTCCATCGGCCTTAAGGTTGGCCGGCGTTCTGGCGATCTCATTTTGCTGGATCTTGCAGGCAAAGTAAGAAAGATTGTGCGCCAGCCTTATCATTTTCCAACACCAAAAGAATTTTTGGCTTTTGCCAAAGCCGGCATTTCTAAATTGCTCGCGGATTTGCCAAAAGCTTTGCATTCGCGCATTTCAGGCCTTGGCATTGCTTCGCCTTTTGAACTGTGGAATTGGGAAGAAGAAGTGGGTGCGCCCCATGACGTTCTCGAAGCGTGGCGGAATTTTGATCTTACGTCTCAGATTGCCAAACTTGGCAAGTGGCCTGTTCTCCTATGCAACGATGCCAGTGCGGCCTGTGCAGCTGAAATCTTTTTTGGTCATGGCCGCACCTACCGCGATTTTGCTTATTTTTATGTTGGCTTCTTTGTCGGTGGCGGCGTTGTTCTCAACGGCAGCCTTTATCAGGGCCGCACCGGCAGTGCGGGTGCCATTGGGCCAATACCAGTTCCATCACATTCAGGCAGCGAGCAATTAATCAGACATGCCTCGCTTTATTTGCTCGAACGACGCTTGATTAAGCAAGGCCATGACGAATTGATTTTGACGCGAAATCCAAACAACTGGTCAGGCCTTGGACTTGATCTTGATCAGTGGATTGATGACACCGGTAAAAATCTGGCTTACGCGGCACTTTCAGCCGCCGGTCTCATTGATTTTGAAGCGATCATAATTGATGGTGCTATGCCGTCAGATATCCGCGAGCAAGTTGTTGCTGCAACCAATCGGCATTTTGCCAAGTTAGACCGTCGCGGCACGGCACCTCTTTTAATCATTGAAGGAAGCATTGGCGCTGATGCGCGTGCCATGGGTGGGGCGGCCCTATCACTCATGGCAAATTTCGCAATTGACCGTGATGTTTTATTTAAAGAGGCAGTTTGATGCTAAAAGGTTTAAACCCATTGCTGGGGCCAGACTTGTTGAAAGTGCTGCGCGCCATGGGCCATGGCGATGAAGTCGCTATTGTTGATGGCAACTACCCTGCCGATGCCGATGCCAAACGGTTGATCCGCGCTGACGGTCATTCTGCATCGGCGCTTCTGGATGCCATTCTCTCGGTGATGCCGCTTGATGAAATGGTGCCCGATTGTGCCTTTCGCCCTGCTGCCTATCTTGATCCCAATCGCATGGAGCCGGTGTTTGCTGATTTTGAGAGGATTCTGAAAACCTGGGAACCCAAGCGCCAGGCTACGGCGCTGATCGGCACTGATTTCTATAACCGGGTCAAAGGCTGTTACGCAATCGTAGCCACATCTGAAGCCAGATTTTACGGCAATATCGTGTTGAGAAAAGGTGTGATCCACCCTTGATCTTTTCAGCTTGCGGCCCGAAGAAGCGCCCATGCTAATCCTTGCTATTGATACCTGCCTTGCGCGCTGTGCGGTCTGTCTGTTTGACGGTGTATCAGGCATTGCCTTGGCCGAAGAACACCTCGATATGGAGCGCGGCCATGCTGAAGCACTGGCTCCGATGGTGCAGCGGGTTTTGGTGAAGGCGCAAAAGCAAGTCAAAGATGTGCACCGCATTGTTGTCACCACTGGCCCGGGCACGTTTACCGGAGTTCGCATTGGCCTCAGCTTTGCGCGCGCATTGAGTTTAGCTGGTAACACTCCCATCGTCGGGCTTGATACGCTAAGCGCGTTTCGTTTGAGCCATATGCAAAACACTTTGGCGTTGCCCAGCGGCAACAGTGGCCTGGCTTTTGTGTTGCGCGGTGGTGGTGAGATTAAACTGATATCAATGAGTGATGTTGATCCCACGGCTTTCATGAAAGGCACGCCCGATCTCAAAGCACTTTCTGTTTGGGCAGCAAAACAAGTGGCATCCTTGGCCATGCCAGAACCGGTCTATATCCGCGAGGCTGATGCCAAACCGCAAGTGAGTGTGAAATTTGTGGATGCCTCATCAAGCGCTATTGTCTCGCACATTCATCATGCGGCGTTTGATCCGGGCTGGAATGAAAAAGATATAACCGACATGCTGAACATCACTGGCACCGAAATTGCGCTTGCCGAGATCGCGGGTGAAGCTGTGGGCTTTGCCATCATCCGCAGCATTGCAGATCAAGCCGAATTGCTCACAATCGCAACGCTGCCGTCACAGCGCCGCAAGTATGTAGCTGCGACAGTTTTGAAGCATGCCTTCACCAAAGCGCAGAGCTTGGGCGCCACAAGTTTGTTTTTAGAGGTCGCTCAATCAAATAGCTCCGCGCACAAGCTTTATACTAAGCTGGGCTTTTTCGAGACTGGTCGCCGCAAGGCTTATTATGCCAATGGTGATGATGCCATTGTTATGGCCCGGAGCCTTGCGTGATCCGCATCGTTATTGCGGTTCTCAAACTGATCGCATTTTTGTGCTTCACCCCGCCGATGATGCTTTTGCAATGGCTTATTGTGAAACTTAAACTTGGTAATAGAAATTGGGTTCCACGATTTTACAATCAAACGCTCTGCCGGATCATTGGCATAAAAGTGACCGTCGAAGGAAACCCACCTCAGAATGGCCTAATTCTTTCCAATCACGTTTCTTGGAAAGACATTCTGGTCCTCAACGCGCTCGTGCCGCTCTCCTTAATTGCCAAACGTGAAGTGAGCGCTTGGCCATTATTTGGATCGCTGGCGCGGCTTCAGGGCACGGTTTTTGTGAACCGTGATAGCAAGGGCTCAATCATTGCCAGCCTTGAGGAAATTCAACACCGGCTGCTGCAAGGTGATGTGTTGGTGCTTTTTCCGGAATCTACAACCCACACCGGAAAATCAATATTGCCGTTTAAATCGTCTTTCATTGCGGCGGCGCAGCGCACGGGAACGGAAGTTGTGCCGGTGACGATCATCTATCAGTCTCAACATGGCTTGCCGCTCACTTTACGCCAAAGGCCTGAGGTTGCTTGGTATGGCGATGGTGATTTAGCGCCGCATCTCTGGGCTATTCTTAAGGGAGGGCCAATCGGCGTGAAAGTTATCTTTCACACAGCCTTGCGCCCCGCTGATTTTCGCAATCGAAAGGTTCTGACCAAAGCTGCTGAGGCCCTAATCCGAGCCAGTTTGGCGCATAACCTTCACGCCGGCCCTAAAATGCGCTAGGCCCCGCCTTATGAGCAAGAAAGTTCTCATCAAAACCTATGGCTGCCAGATGAATGTCTATGATTCATCGCGGATGCGCGATGTGCTGGCCCCACTGGGTTATGAAGAGACTGAAAATATAGACAGTGCGGATTTTGTCATCCTCAACACGTGTCACATTCGTGAGAAGGCTTCTGAAAAAGTCTACTCCGAACTGGGCCGCCTGCGTGACATGAAACAAGCGCGCGCTGCAGATGGCCGTGACATGATGATCGCGGTTGCCGGTTGTGTGGGTCAAGCCGAGGGCGCTGAAATCACCAGACGCAACAAAAGCGTTGATTTGGTTTTCGGTCCCCAAACGTATCACCGCCTGCCGCAACTTTTAAAACTGCGGAAAGAATCCGGATCGGCTGTTATCGAAACAGAATTTGACGTCACCGACAAATTCCTCGATCTGGACAGCAAGCCACAAATGGCCACATCGGTTTCCGCCTTCCTCACCATTCAAGAAGGCTGCGATAAATTCTGCACTTTCTGCGTAGTGCCCTACACCAGAGGTACGGAATATTCGCGGCCGATGGCGCAAATTGTAACTGAGGCCGAAAAGCTTGCAGCCAAGGGCGTGCGTGAAGTCACTCTCTTAGGCCAAAATGTAAATGCCTATAGGGGTGAAGGCGACAATGGCCCTGAAAGCCTGGCGCGTCTTGTCATGCGACTGTCATTGGTGAATGGCATTGAACGCATCAGATATGTGACAAGCCATCCCCGCGACATGAGTGATGATTTGATTGAGGCCCATGCGCAAAATCAAAAGCTGATGCCTTATCTGCATCTTCCAGTGCAATCCGGCAATGACCGTATTCTCAAAGCCATGAACCGTGGTCACACTGCAAAACATTATCTAAACATCATTGAGCGCATGCGCCGGCAGCGCCCGGATATGGCGATATCCGGTGATTTCATCGTAGGCTTTCCCGGTGAAACTGATGGCGAATTCCAAGATACTTTAAATCTCCTCCGCGAAGTGAACTATGCCGCCGCCTACAGTTTTAAATATTCTCCTCGCCCCGGAACACCCGCAGCAGAGCATAACGATCAAATTAGTGATGATATAAAAAACCAGCGCCTCCAGCGCTTACAGGCATTGATTACGGCGCAGACCTCAGCCTTTAATGCCAGTTGCCTGGGCAAGAGTTTTGATGTTCTATTAGAGAAGCCGGGCCGAATGGCTGGCCAGTTGATAGGCCGCTCACCCTATCTGCAATCGGTACACCTTGAAGCCAAGGGATTAAAAATTGGGCACATTGCAAAAGTAACAATAAAATCTGTTGGCCCCAACTCACTTTCAGGGCAGTATATCTCAATGAGTCCAACCCAAGGAGTCCCCGCCGTTTGAACCGCAATGCCCTTGCTGTGAAAGCCGCCGAAACCGAAGAGGGATCCCTTTCCCTCACCTTTGATGATAACCACATCATGGCCCTTTTGCTGGGTGAGCATGACGCTCATCTTGCACAAATTGAACACCGAATAGGCGTGGCCATTAATCCGCGCGGCAATCGCCTGACCATTAAAGGCGATCGCGATAATGCCGAACAGGCCCGCGCCGTGCTAGTGCATCTTTATGCCAAAGCCGCGCGCGGCAGCGAGATCAACCGTGGTGAAATAGACGGTGCTATTCGTATGGTCAAAACTGCTGAAGACGCTGCCCAAGGCGATAGCGGTGGCGGCGTGCGCACCAAACGTAAAACCATCAATGCGCGCACCCCCAATCAACAAGCCTATATCGATCAGATTAGAAAAAATGAATTGGTCTTTGGCGTTGGCCCCGCGGGCACTGGCAAGACCTATCTTGCTGTGGCAACTGCGGCAGAAGCGCTGATGAACGGCGAGGTTGACCGCATCATTCTGTCGCGCCCCGCTGTTGAGGCTGGTGAGCGCTTGGGTTTCTTGCCTGGCGACATGAAAGAAAAGGTCGATCCTTATCTGCGCCCTCTTTATGATGCACTTTATGACATGATGCCGCAAAGCTTGGTGCAAAAAGGATTGGCGGAAAACCAGATCGAAATTGCACCACTGGCGTTTATGCGTGGCCGTACTTTATCATCTGCCTTTATTATTTTGGACGAAGCCCAAAACACCACGCCGCAACAAATGAAAATGTTCCTCACCCGTCTGGGCGAGGGCAGTCGCATGGTTGTGACGGGTGATCCAACCCAGATCGATTTACCGCCCGGTGTTGGTTCTGGCTTGGTCGAAGCAAGTGCTATCCTTGATGGGGTCAAAGGCATTGGCATCACCCGCTTTGTTAATTCTGACATTGTGCGCCACCCTTTGGTGGGCCGCATCGTTGAGGCCTATGACAAGCGGCAGGCAAAGCTGGTTAAAGGCCGCCTCTGATGCCAGTCGAAGTAGAATTTGCAGATGCGCGGTGGAGGCGCGTGCCTAAACTGCAAATGAAAATTGTTAAGGCCCATGCTTTGGGGCTCTCCAAACGCGATGCAGAAAAGCTAACAGCTCTGCTGCTTTCTAATGACAAAGAAGTCAAAAGCCTCAACCGTGATTGGCGCGGCAAGAATAAACCCACCAATGTGTTATCTTTTCCAGCCGCCCCGGTGAAACTTCCGCGCGGTGAGGTAAGGCCACTTGGCGATGTCATTTTGAGTTATGAAACCTGCG
>PLXI01000241.1 GCA_003151375.1 Hyphomicrobiales bacterium | reverse complement strand
TGGCTATGAGCTGAATGTGATCGCATCTTGCGTGATCGGTGGCATTTCTATCGCTGGTGGGGTTGGCAGCGTTGGCGGTGCAGTACTTGGTGCATTGTTCTTAAGTCTTATTGGCTTGGCGCTTCCCGTCATCAATGTTTCGCCATTTTGGCAAATGGCAATTTCGGGCGCTGCCATTTTGATTGCGATTATTCTCAATGCGCGCAGCGACAAACAAAAAGGTCGTTTGATATTGAAGAAGGCTCAGAACCCATGAGCATGCAAACACGCCACATTCCTGATCGTTTGGACAGGCCGCTCACTGCATTGTTGCTGTCATGGGAGGTGTTGCTTCTGGTGGTGGCTATCAGCGTTTTCATCTTCAATAGTTTTGCTTCGCCGCATTTTCTTGATGTGTGGACGCTGTCTGACATGACCTTCAATTTCACCGAGAAGGCATTGCTGGCATTGCCGATGGCGCTTCTTATTATCGCTGGAGAAATCGATCTTTCAGTCGCAGCAATCATAGCAATATCATCCACATTGATGGGCTTTGCTGCACAGTTTGGATTTCAAACGCCAACGCTGATTTGCGTCGGCCTTGCTGTTGGTTTGGCTTGCGGTGCATTTAATGGCGCTTTGGTAACCGGGCTCGGTCTGCCATCCATCGTTGTCACCATAGGCACACTGAGCCTGTTTCGTGGGCTGGCGTTTATTATTTTGGGTGACCAAGTTTATAAGAACTATCCTCCCAGCTTTGACTATTTCGGCCAAGGTTATGTGATTTGGGTTATTTCCTTTGAGCTTGTGTTGTTTTTGCTCATGGCTTTGGCATTTGGATTCTTGCTGCATTTCACCACATTTGGCCGCAAGCTTTATTTCATTGGACGCAACCCAGTTTCAACGCAATTTTCTGGCGTGAATGTGAAGCGCATTAAATTCATTCTGTTCTGTCTCACCGGTGTGATGGCGGGTATGGTGTCAATAGCACTCACATCGCGTCTCGGGTCCACAAGGCCTTCAATCGCCCAAGGCTATGAATTGGAAGCTATCACCATGGTTGTGCTGGGCGGTGTTGCCATATCAGGCGGAGCTGGCACCATTCCTGGTGTTGTACTCGCTGCACTCATCATGGGGCTTGTTACCTTTGGTTTTGGGCTGCTCAATGTGCCAGGCATTGTGATGTCAATCTTTGTGGGCTTTCTTCTGATCGGCGTTATCGCGCTTCCGTTGTTGTGGAAACGTTTTTTGTGGGTCTTTAAAAAATGACACGTGAAAAATATGCATTCAAAATGCAGTTGAACCCAGGCAAATTGACTGAGTATAAGAAACGTCATGACGAAATATGGCCAGAGCTGGTAACGCTGTTAAGAGACGCGGGCGTTAGCGACTATTCTATTTACTTAGATGAAGACACGAACATTCTCTTCGGCGTGTTATGGCGTACGGTGCGGCATAAAATGACGGCGTTGCCTGAACACGAGATCATGAAGCGCTGGTGGGCACATATGGCGGATATCATGCAAACCCATCCTGACAATGAGCCGGTGGCGAAGCCTTTGCTCAGTGTTTTTCACATGGATTGAAAATGGTGGGTGCACGTTTCATCGCCGTCATCGACATTGGCAAGACCAACGCAAAACTGGCGTTGTTCGATTTGGTAGAACAGCATGAAGTTATGCGCTTCAGCACCCCCAACGATATTGTGAAGAGCGGTGTTTATCCCCACTACAATATTGAACATCTCTGGGCGTTCATCGTTGAAGGATTGCGCGCGCTTTCAGCGAAACATGCGGTGGATGCCATATCCATCACCACGCATGGTGCTTGCGCTGTGTTGTTGGATGAGGCGGGTAAATTAGTATTGCCAGTGTTGGATTATGAATATACCGGCCCGGAAGCCACGGCTTTGGCTTATGACGCCTTGCGACCAGATTTTTCACAAACTGGTGCGCCGCGTTTACCAGTTGGTCTCAATCTTGGTGCACAGATTTATTGGCAAGCAAATGTATTTCCGGAAAGATTCTCACAGGTGCGTTGGATCCTCACCTATGCGCAATATTGGGCTTACCGCCTGAGCGGTATTTTGGCCAATGAGGTCACCTCTCTCGGTTGCCACACGGATTTATGGAATTACAACGCGCAAGATTATTCGACACTGGTTGATGCTTTGGGTTGGCGCAAGCTCATGCCGCCCTTGCGCCGCGCCGATGAGCGTTTGGGACCAGTATTGCCCGATGTTGCGCGACTGACTGGATTAAAATCGGACACGCCCGTCTATTTCGGCATTCATGATTCCAATGCATCGCTCTATCCGCATCTTGCTGCACGCACGCCGCCGTTTGCGGTTGTTTCCACCGGCACCTGGGTAATTTGCATGGCGATAGGAGGTGCAGCCGTTACACTGGACGCGGCGCGCGATACGCTGGTTAATGTAAATGCGCGCGGCGTGCCTGTGCCATCCGCGCGTTTTATGGGCGGGCGCGAATATCAAATTTTGAGTGTTGAGTTTGGCGACGTCCCGACTGAGGCGGACGCAGAACTGGTGTTAACGCGCCAAGCGATGTTGCTGCCTTCTGTTGTTGGTGCATGCGGGCCATTTCCCAATCACAAAATGAAATGGCTGGATACCGAGGGCCTCAGCGCTGCACAAAAGCAAATCGCAGCGTCCTATTATCTCGCGATGATGACTGCCACTTGCCTGTCGCTCATTGGAGCGGCTGGGCCCATCATTTTAGAAGGGCCATTTTCAGAGAACCTCGCCTATATGCAGATGCTTTCTGCCGCCACTGGCCGCGACATTGTTCCCAGCGATGCCAAAGGCACTGGTGCCACGCAAGGTGCGGCACTTTTGTGCAATCCTGCTCTCAGCCCGCCTGCCGCCACACATAGCGTGAGCGAAACCCGAACCGAATTGCGCAAGTATGCATCACTTTGGCAGGCCAGAATCGGTAGCTCACCTTATTAAAAAAGCTGCCGCTTGTTCCACCTGTTTTTGTAAGGGCAAAGCAATGTCTATAGTGACGGCATTTTCATCTGCACCGGGAATCTCAAGCGTGGCCAACTGGCTCTCAAGCAAAGATGCTGGCATGAAATGGCCCTTTCGTTCTGCAATGCGTTTTTGCAATATGGCCTTGTCACCATGCAGCAGAATAAAACTCACTGGGCGACCAGCACTCTCAACAATATGTTGGCGGTAAATTTTCTTGAGTGCTGAACAAGATGCAACAATGCCCTTATTTCCTTTTAGGCTAGCGCCCACTTGTGTGAGCCACGGCCAACGATCTTCATCGGTCAAAGGGTGGCCGGCTGACATCTTGGCCACGTTGCCTGGCGGGTGAAATTTGTCGCCCTCAACAAATTGCGCGTGAAGCTTTGCGGCCAGTGCCTCACCTACGGTGGTTTTGCCACAGGCCGAAACGCCCATGACAATAACTGCACCATTAAAGAACTGAAGTGATTCCGCCGTCGACATAGAGTATGTGTCCATTAATGAATGATGATGCGGAACTTGCCAGAAAAACAGCAGCACCCACCAATTCTTCAGGCTCGCCCCAGCGCCCCGCTGGCGTGCGTTTTTCCAGCCAGCCAGAAAACTCTGGATTTTCTACTAGCGCTTTGTTGAGTTCGGTTTTGAAGTAGCCCGGCCCAATGGCATTAATCTGCAAGCCATATTTTGCCCAATCTGCGCACATGCCCTTGGTGAGCATTTTCACTGCCCCCTTCGTTGCTGTGTAAGGTGCAATGGAAGGTCTGCCTAATTCGCTTTGCACCGAACAGATGTTGATGATTTTCCCACGTCCGCGCTTGATCATATGGCGTGCCACGGCTTGTCCGACGAGGAACACGCTTTCCACATTCACACGCAATAGTTCTTGGAATTTCTCCGCTGGATAATCTTCAAGTGCAGTACGAAATTGCATGCCGGCGTTATTAAACAAAATGTCGATAGGGCCGCTTGCTTCAATATGCGCGATCGCATTGGCCACTTCACCTTTAGATGTCACATCAAAGGCGCTTTCAACGATCTTGTGGCCAGCTTTGCGCAGCGATTGCGCCGCAACTGCCAGCTTTTGCTTGTCGCGCCCATTGAGAATAACTTCCGCACCCGCCTCAGCCAGCCCTTTGGCAATGCCAAACCCAATCCCCTGGCTTGATCCAGTGATCAAAGCCCGTTTTCCTGTGAGGTCGAACAGTTTCAATGACATCCCATTTCGTCCCATACAAAATGGAATGAACCATCGCCATGGCAGGCCTATTCGTCAAGCACGGAAAATCAGGTGAAAATAGGAAATGGAGGCCTCGCCTGGACTTGAACCAGGATATGCAGGTTTGCACCCCGCCGCGTAGTCATTTCCGCCACAAGGCCTTGACCGACAATTTAGCACCAATGCGCGGTTTAGTTGTTAAAGAATGGTAATGGAACACATTTACCATTAATAGGACTTTAAGATGGAATCACACAGTCAGTTGCGCGGCATAGTCGCGATGTTGCTCTCCGGAATAACCTTTGTCATCAATGACAGCTTGATGAAAATTTCGATGCAAGACCTGCCACCCTATGAGGTGCTGGTTTTGAGAGGAATAGCAGGCGCGGTACTGGCATTTATCTATCTCACATATCGTGACGAGGCGCGCTTCTCAAAAACGTTGTTAACCTGGCCGGTTGCATTGCGGGCGCTGTTGGAATGTGTTGCCATTCTCACTTACATAATTGCACTGGCCCATTCACCCATTGGTGATGTGACAGCACTATTTCAAACTACACCCCTGTTAGTCATTGTTGGTCTGGTGGTTCTGCAGGGTGNNGTTATGCTGGCGCTGGTGACGGCCGGATTTGCCGCTGCGCGGGATTTGGCGGCGCGTAAGATCGCCGCTGAAGTTCCTGCCATGCTCTCAACCTTCATTTTAATTCTGACGGTGCTGACTGGCTCCACCATCTGCAGCCTATTGTTTGAAACTTGGGTGATGCCGGCGCCTGCGCTGTTTATCGCACCTCTAACAGCAGGACTTTTCATGATGCTAGGCCATCATTTCACATTGCTAGCTTATCGGTTGGCCAATGCGCAAACCGTAGCGCCATTTTATTATAGCTTCATGGTGTTTGCGGTGATTGCTGGCTACTTCCTGTTTGGCGATGTGCCAAATATTATAAGCTTCATTGGCATGGCAGTTATTGTGTTGAGTGGG
>PLXI01000092.1:5406-8256 GCA_003151375.1 Hyphomicrobiales bacterium | reverse complement strand
GAAACTTGGGTGATGCCGGCGCCTGCGCTGTTTATCGCACCTCTAACAGCAGGACTTTTCATGATGCTAGGCCATCATTTCACATTGCTAGCTTATCGGTTGGCCAATGCGCAAACCGTAGCGCCATTTTATTATAGCTTCATGGTGTTTGCGGTGATTGCTGGCTACTTCCTGTTTGGCGATGTGCCAAATATTATAAGCTTCATTGGCATGGCAGTTATTGTGTTGAGTGGGCTTGCCATTTTGACAATTGAAAAAGGTGAACGGGCGGATGTCTTTCAAAGTCCTGATTTGTGACCATGTCGGATTGGCTTTTGATAGCAATGGTGCACCCGACCCCGCCGAGGTGAAGGCGCATATTTTGGCCAAGGGTGGTGTTTTTCATTTCGGCCTTGGAGCGGACGCCGCGCCAGATAAATTGAACTTCTATTACGCGCCAGATCTTTCAACCAATGATGAGTTATTGAAAGCAGCAGGCAGCGGCCAATTTGATGCAGTGATTGCCGCTGCCACTTTCATTCCTGCTGAATGTCCTTTCGTTTTAGGTGGGGTGCGCATCGGCGCTGGCACAGGCAACATGGGTTCAACATCTTGGGGCGGAGCAAATGGCATTGGCGGTACAGCGCCATTGATGAACACACCGGGTTTTAATGCCCGCGCTACTGCACAGATGACAATAAAAGCGCTTATGCATTTCAGACCGACACTTCCATTTGGCGAACTTAACGCGCGGGTGGTTGCTGGCGCATTTGATACGGGCAAAGATTTGCGGGATTTTCCAACTGCAAAACTTGAGGACCAAACGATTGCCATTTTAGGTTACGGAAATATTGGGCGCGAAGTAGCCAAGCTGGCAGCAGCTTTCGGTATGAAAGTGATCGTTTATGCGCGCGATAAACACCACGCTCGCATAGTGCTTGATGGATTTACTCCAGTTTCAAACGCCATTGAAGCTGCACGCGGCGCAGATGTAATTTCAATTCATACCGGCCTTGGTCAGGTTGATCCAGCAACCAAGCGCAGTGCAAATCAGAACTTGGTGAATACAGAAATCTTATCAGTTATGAACCGCGGCTCTACAGTGCTGAATTTTGATCGCGGCGAATGTGTTGACGCAGATGCCCTAAGCCAAGCCATGGCCTCTGGCCAAATTGCCAATGCTGCGATTGATGCAGATATATTCAACATTGGCGGTAAATTATCTGGCCCGATGTTACCCTATTTGCCGTTGGCCGAAAAGTTTACAACCCGGATATTGCTTTTACCCCATGCTGCGGCTGATACCGATCATCCGTCTCGCGTGGCGGGCGCAAAACAAGCCGTCGATCAAATCATTGATGCTATTCTTATCAAGCGTGTCACCAACCTCAAAGGTCATTTGCCGCAAGGCTACACCAATGCGGGGGTGAAACTGGGGGTTTAAGCACTTCCGATCAACATGCCGGTGAAGAAGACCAGTAAGCCGCCCAATGCGATTTGTAATGCGGCCTTAAAAATTGGCGTGTCCATATATTTGTTGCGGATCCAAGTGATGACCGACAATTCGATGAGCACCACGAAAACTGCCAACACAAATGCTGTGTGAAATTGCGGAATAAGAAATGGCAGTGTGTGACCAAGTCCGCCAACCGCTGTCATCAAGCCAGAAGCGAGCCCACGGATGAGCGGATGGCCACGGCCAGTGAGTTTGCCATCGTCCGACAGGCCTTCGGCTAAACCCATGGAAATGCCAGCACCCACAGAGGCCGCGAGACCGACCAAGAAAGTTTGCCACGTGCTGCCAGTAGCAAAAGCGGCGGCAAAAAGTGGTGCTAGCGTTGAAACCGAACCATCCATCAAGCCCACAAGGCCAGGCTGAACCACTTGCAAAAGGAACAGTTGCTTTTCAGCGGCGGCCTCATTGTCTTTGGCGGCTGGGGTTAAGTGGGTAAGGCCCAGCTTATCGGCCAGAGACTCATGGGCCTTTTCTTCAAGTGCTATTTCGTGCAACAACTTTTTAATGGCGGGATCATTGGTTCGCCCGGCCGCTTGCACATAGAAACGATAATTCTCTGCTTCCACCACTTCAGCGCGGTGGCGCATTTTGTCGATGCCCAGCTTGGTGATGGTATAAATTGGTTTGTGCTTCACGAAGCCATTCACATCAGCGCGGCGGATGAGCGGAATGAAATCGCCGAACTTCGCGCGGTAAACTTTCGTCAGGCGGTCACGATGACCAAATTCCTCCGCTGCCATTTCCATAAAAACTTTGGATGAGGCCGGATAAGTTTCCAAAAGCTCATTAGCAAACATACCATAGCTGCGCGCATCATCCTCTTCGGATGAAATGGCGAGCGCCAGAATTTCTTGTTCAGTGAGATCAGAGAAACTTTTCATGGGCTCAGCTTAGTTCGTTTTTAAAATTATGCGAACCAAAAATGGACTCAAAATTCAAAACAACAAGTCTTCTTCCAAATGGGTGAGCATGGTAGAACCTAGAGACCGCTGGTGAACCGCGTAGGCAAGAGGAGCCCTAAATGGCCAAGATGAGACGCGAAGCTGATTCATTGGGCGAATGGGAGCTGCCTGCCGAAGCACTTTATGGTGTGCACACCGCTCGAGCGGCCTCAAACTTTCCCATCACTGGAACTTTGTTGCTCGATTATCCCGAGGTCATCCAATCCCTTGGAATGGTGAAGAAAGCAGCCGCATTGGCCAATTTGGAATTGGGCGCGTTGGATGAGCAAATTGGCTATGCCATTTTACGCGGCTGTGACCGTGTTATCGCAGGCGAGGCGGACAAAGCTTTTATTGTCGATATGATCCAAGGCGGTGCGGGCACGTCCACCAATATGAATGCCAATGAAGTGA
>PLXI01000092.1:0-5354 GCA_003151375.1 Hyphomicrobiales bacterium | reverse complement strand
CAAGGGTGCCGCCTTCCATGACGTTATCAAAGTGGGCCGCACACAGCTGATGGACGCCGTACCGATGCGGCTTGGCGATGAGTTCAGAGCCTTTGGCACCACCATTGGCGAAGATATCGAACGCTTGAGCGAAGTTGGCAATCTGCTGCGAGAAATGAATTTAGGCNNCTGAATCAGTGATCCGCCATTTGTCGGAAGTTTCTGGCGAGAGAGTATTAACAGCCGGGGACCTGATTGAGGCGACATCAGACATGGGTGCCTTTGTGATGTTCTCAGGCGTTTTGAAGCGTGTGGCTGTTAAACTTTCCAAGATATGCAATGACTTACGACTGCTCAATTCTGGCCCACTGGCTGGCTTTGGCGAAATTAAGCTTCCTGCCGTGCAGGCAGGCTCATCGATCATGCCAGGAAAGGTGAACCCGGTGATCCCGGAAGTGATGAACCAGATTGCTTATCAAGTGATTGGCAACGACCTTACAGTTACGATGGCGGCAGAGGCCGGGCAGTTGCAGCTCAATGCGATGGAGCCGGTAATCGTGTTTAACATTTTACAATCGATGCGCATGCTCACTCGTGGCATGAAAGTGCTGCGAGAGAAATGCGTAGATGGAATTGAAGCAGATGCAGCGCGTTGCAAGGCACTATTGGAACATTCGCTGGTGGCGGTGACGGCCATCAATCCTTATGTGGGTTATGCCAAGGCTAGCGCTATTGCCAAGGAAGCTCTCAAATCCGGCCGGTCAATCCGCGATTTGGTGCTGACGCAACAGTTGATGACTGGAGCCCAACTCGAAGAAGCCTTTGCCACGGAGAACTTGCTGGGATTGACACATAGGGCCAAGATTTAACAATTCGGCACACTTAATATTTGGCCGAAATCAATTCATCTTTGTTTTCACTGCAGCGATTGATTCAGCAATCAGCTTCGGATTGCTTTTCTGCGCCGCAATCAAATTACCCGCAGCCGCGATTGCCACGTCAGTGGCTCTGGCGCGTACTTCCTTGGTGGCCGTAGCTTCGGCCTGAGCGATTTTCTGCATGGCCTGCTTGGTGCGACGATCCAAAGTTTCGGTCATCTTCTGACGAGAGTCGATGGCGAATTGTTCCGCTTCGGCTTTGGCGTTGGCCATAATATCAGCAGCCTGCAATTCAGCGTCGGCCCGCTTTTTCTTATAGTCGGCCAACATCGCGGCGGCTTCGTCACGCAGTTTGCGCGCTTCAGTCAACTGCATTGAAACGCGGATGGAATGCTCATCGAGGAGACGCATCAAGATCTTCGGAACCTTGAGATAAACCAAAAGGCAGATGAACAGGAGGAAGGAAACCAACACCCAGCTTTCAGCATGACCGAAGAATTCCATTATGATGTTCCCTATTTCGCAGCTTTGGTGACGGCGGCAGTCACAGCAGCCTGGGTTGCCTTGGTGCCGGTCAATCGCTCAACTATAGATGAAGCAATTTCAGCAGCTACGTCATCAATGCCAGCTAAGGCCTTGGACTTAGCAGCCGCAATTTGCTTTTCAGAACTTGCCACCTTGCCAGCAAGCTCTGCGTCGAGTTTGGCGCGGGCAGCATCTGAATCGGCTGTCAACTTATCACGGGCAATGCGCAGTGACTCACTGGCCTTGGCACGCGAGTCAGCCAGCGAAGCTTGGTAGGCCTTTGACGTTGCTTCGCTTTCCGTTTTGTCTCGGCCCGCAGCAGCGAGATCAGCGGCAACCGTGGTTTTGCGCAATTCGATCACCCCGCCGGTCCGCGGAACGATCAACCGCGAGACCACGAAATAAAGCAAAGCAAAACTAATCGCCAGCCAAAACAACTGGGGTGGCCAAAGAGAGGTATCAAGTTGCGGCATAAGCCCGCTCCTCGCAATGAGATGCTAGGTCACCCTAGCTTCTGCGTTTAATTAAAACTTGCCGAAGAGAATGAGCATGGCAAGAGCAAAGCCGAAGAGGCCGGTTGCTTCAGCAAGAGCGAAGCCCAAGAACAAGGTTCCGCGTTGGCTGGCAGCAGCTGTTGGATTGCGCAATGCGCCAGAAAGATAGCTGCCGAAAATAATGCCGATGCCGATGCCGGCGCCGCCAAGGGCAATTGCTGCAATGCCTGCACCGATCATCTTAGCTGAAGTCACGTCCATTTTAGTTCTCCTTTGGGATAATTAAATCTATCAGTTTTAGTGGTCAACATGCATGGCATCGTTGAGATACATACAAGTCAATATTGCAAATACATAAGCCTGCAAGCCGGCAACCAGAAGTTCCAAACCAGTCAGTGCCACCATCACGAGAAGAGGCACAAAACCGAAATACCCCAGCATCACGACAAAGCCTGCCATGACTTTCAGCATCATGTGGCCAGCCATCATATTGGCGAACAGACGAACCGAAAGTGACATTGGGCGGATGAAATAAGATACAACTTCAATCACCACAACAAGAGGCAACAATAGAATGGGAACGCCGGGCGGTATGAGAAGTTTAAAATAGCCAAGGCCATTACGGAAAAAGCCGATGACGGTTGCGCCGATAAAAACGGTTAGCGCCAAAGCCAGTGTCACAGCGATGTGGCTGGTGACGGTGAAGGAANNAGCGATGTGGCTGGTGACGGTGAAAGAATAAGGCACCAAACCCAACACGTTGCAAAACAGAATGAACAGGAACAGCGAGAGCACAAATGGAAAATAGGTCTTGGCATTTTCGTGCAAAACTTCATGAGTCAAATTATCGACCACACCGTAAATATTTTCAGCAAGTGATTGCATGCGCGTTGGCACAAGCTTTGTGGGTGCAAGCATGAACAACAGGGTGGCACAAGCAACGGCGATCAAAGCCCATAAAGCCGAATTCGTGAATGAGAACGCGCCAAGATCAACATATTTATCAATAGCGAACTGACTAATCGGATCAATGATTGGTTCAACGTCTACCGCACCTACTAATTCAACTATTGCCACAATCAATCCTCATCATCATCTTTGACTAAAGGTGCAATCGGCATACCCTCACCCATAACTTCTTTGGCTTGTTTTGTATTAGACAAGCGCATCACATTTAACACACCCGCAGCCAGACCCACTGGCATGAGGCCAATCATGAGCCAAGGCGTAGTGCCGAAATAGCGGTCAAGATAATAACCCCCAAACATGCAAACCGCCACCCCGACAAAAAGCTCGGAGACGATCCGCAGTGCCAAACCTGCTGCAGAGCTTTCGGTTGTATCCACTTTTGGTGAACCGGATTGCGCCGCAAGTGATTCATCGAGCCGCTTTTCAAAGTTCTGGATGCGATCGTCAACTGGCGTTTTGCCGGGTTTTTTCATCATCGATTCCAAAACAATAAACGGCAGAAATCGGTTTCGATGCCCCGCCAAATTCGGGCGCACCATAGTTTCGCCATGGTACAGTGTCAAGGACTTGAAATCCACGATAACCTATTGATATTATAGGTGATATTTATGTCGTGAGACGCTGCGTCGAAAAGTCCACAACGGCTCTCGCCGAAAACCACCGAATACTCATTTGGCTGTGTTCTGCGCGCAACGCGCAAATGGTTCAGGAAGGTGCGTTGCCCTTGCAGCGATCTTTCAGTTCCCGTCCATCTTCAAGGCAGCGATAAACGCTTCCTGTGGAATATCGACTTTGCCGAATTGGCGCATCTTTTTCTTGCCTTCCTTCTGCTTGTCGAGAAGTTTGCGTTTGCGTGAAATGTCACCGCCATAACATTTGGCGGTCACGTCTTTGCGCATGGCGGAGATGGTTTCACGCGCCACGATCTTACCGCCGATGGCTGCTTGAATGGGAACCTGGAACATGTGGCGTGGAATAAGATCTTTCAACTTTTCACACATGCCACGGCCACGCGCCTCAGCACGGCTGCGATGCACAATCATGGAAAGCGCATCAACTGGTTCAGCGTTCACCAACACCGTCATTTTCACCAGATCGGCTTCTTTATAGTCGATCATTTTATAGTCAAACGAGGCATAGCCAGAAGATACCGATTTCAAGCGGTCATAAAAATCGAACACAACCTCGTTGAGAGGCAATTCGTAAACCACCATGGCGCGCGCGCCTGCATAAGTGAGTGTTTTCTGACGGCCACGGCGATCTTCGCAAAGTTTGAGAACCGAGCCCAGATATTCATCAGGCACGAGAATCTGTGCCTCAATCCACGGCTCTTCCATATTTAAAATCAGAGTCACATCCGGCATGTCCGCCGGATTGTGCATCATGATCTGCGTGCCATCGCGCATGTTGAGTTTGTAAATAACCGACGGTGCTGTGGTAATGAGATCGACATTGAATTCACGCTCAATGCGCTCACGGATAATTTCGAGGTGGAGGAGTCCTAAGAAGCCGCAACGGAAGCCAAAGCCCAGTGCTTGAGATACTTCCGGTTCATATTGTAGAGATGAGTCGTTGAGTTTGAGTTTTTCCAAAGAATCGCGCAGCGCTTCATATTGGTTTGACTCGACCGGAAATAAACCTGCAAAAACCTGCGGCTGGACTTCTTTAAAACCTGGCAAAGCACTACTCGCCGGGCGCGAGAGTGAAGTAATTGTGTCGCCGACTTTGGCATCCTTTAATTCTTTGACACCGGCAATTACAAAGCCGACCTGTCCGGCTGAAAGTTGTTCACGCGGCTGCGACTTCGGCGTGAACACGCCGACATTTTCAGTAAGATGTTGCGCGCCGGTCGCCATGAACAATATCTTGTCTTTGGGTTTGAGCGTGCCATTCACAATGCGCACCAACATCACCACACCGACATAGTTGTCGAACCACGAGTCCACAATGAGCGCCTGCAAAGGTGAAGTCACGTCACCCTTGGGTGGCGGTACTTTGACAATGAGCGATTCCAGCACATCTTGTACACCAAGCCCTGTTTTGGCAGAGCAATGCACCGCATCGTGCGCGTCAATACCGATCACATCTTCAATCTCGGCAATCGCGTTGTCCGGGTCGGCAGAAGGCAAGTCAATCTTGTTCAACACCGGCACGACCTCCACACCCAAGTCGAGTGCGGTGTAACAATTGGCAACGGTCTGCGCCTCCACCCCTTGCGAGGCGTCGACCACCAGCAACGCACCTTCGCAAGCGGAAAGCGAACGGGAAACCTCATAAGAGAAATCTACGTGTCCGGGGGTGTCAATAAGATTCAGGTTATATATTTGCCCGTCGCGTGCTTTGTAACTGAGTGCTGCGGTCTGCGCTTTGATGGTGATACCGCGCTCACGCTCGATGTCCATCGAGTCCAACACCTGGGCTTCCATTTCACGATCAGACAAACCTCCGCAAAGATGGATGATGCGATCTGCCAATGTAGATTTCCCGTGGTCGATATGGGCAATGATCG
>PLXI01000189.1 GCA_003151375.1 Hyphomicrobiales bacterium | reverse complement strand
CAGCATCAACCACGGCGTCCGTCGTAGCAATTTTGCGCGGCAGGAACATTTTCACCGAGGTGCCATGACCCACTTCTGAGTAAATGGCGATATGGCCACCTGATTGCTTAATGAAGCCATAGACCATCGAAAGGCCAAGGCCTGTGCCTTTGCCTTGTGGCTTGGTGGTGTAGAAAGGTTGGAACACCTTCTCTTGAACTTCCGGCTTCATGCCTTCGCCAGTGTCGGTTACAGCGATCATCACGTAAGGGCCGGGCGTTACTTCGACATTCTTGTCAGCATAATTTTTATCAAGCACCACAGCACTGGTTTCAATTGTCAGTTTGCCGCCTTTTTCCATCGCGTCACGGGCATTGATGGTGAGGTTAAGCAACGCACTTTCAAGCTGCGAGGCATCAATCATGGCGACCGGATCTCCGGCCATGGCAATAACTTTGAGATCAATCTGTTCGCCAATGCTGCGCACCAGCAACGGCTCTATGCCCTTGACCAGCTCATTAACATGCACTTCGGCTGGTGCTAGCTCCTGCTTGCGCGCCACCGCCAACAACTGGCGTGTGAGATCAGAGCCCTTGCGCGCCGCATCAATTGCTTCGCCCACACGTCTGGCAGATTTTTCATCCTCACCAAATTTGCCGTCAATCAATTCCAAATTACCAATGATAACGGTGAGCAGGTTGTTAAAATCATGCGCCAGGCCCCCAGTCAATTGACCAATGGCTTCCATCTTCTGAGCACGTTGCAAACGCTGCTGAGATTGGCGGCGTTCAGTGATATCAGCCGTTTGAACGATTAACTGTTCAGGTTCGCCTTTGTCGTTTTTCACTAACGCCACTGAAAGAGAGCAAGGCACCACACGGCCTTGGCCCGTCATCAGCCGAATATCCAATTTTAAAACGGGGACAATGCCACTGAGCAAATCACGCATACCTGCAATGAAAAGGGCGCGGTCTTCGGTTTGCACAAACCCATCAAATGGCACATTGCGCCCTTCAATATCGTCACGCCGCAATAAGTTGCACATCGCGGTATTGGCCAGTTCGATTGTGCCAGAAGGAGAAACCACCGCCATCCCATGCGCTGCTGCGGCAAATGCGGCACGCAAACGTGGATCAGCCTTGCCGACAGAGTTGGCAACCTGCTGTATTTTTTTATCGCTGATGTCTTCAAGCACACAAACCGATTGTTCCAGTCTGCCCTTATCGCCACGGTAAGCCGTCATCGAAAGACGCATCACCGCCAAAGATCCATCCTTGCGGTGCATTTGAATTTCAACATCGCGCACGGAAGATGACACTAAAAACTTCGGATAAATTTCAGTGACCAAACGCGTGCGCGCGTCCAGTGGCAAAAACTCCGAAAAACTGCGCCCAATAATGTCGCGCGCCTCATAGCCCAGCGAGGAACACCAAACTGCATTGGCCGAAATCATTCGGCCAGAGCCATCCATCGTATGCAACATCACCGGCAGATTATTCAGAAGCTTTTCGTAAACACCGCCGTTTTGGTCAGGGAAGAATGCCATTGCAGGGCGCGCCGCCGTTGGCATTTCAATTCGCCAAGCGCGGTCAGCAGCAAAACTGCTTTGGGCGCTGTTCATTGAATTCATCTGCATCCCCTTGAAATTAAACCCGTGTAAATCATCATTATTCCCCATGAGTTAACGAGGCATTGACAGAACGGATCGAATTCAAGAATTCAGCGCACAGTTCACCCACAGCGTTAACAGGCAAACGAGTGTTTAAACTGGGCGGCCCCTGGCGTGGGTGTGAAGCTCAGCTGTTAATAGCCCCGCATCATCTGAAAAACCCGGCATGTGATGCTTGATCCAGCGATGGTGCAACTTGGGCGATTTACCACCCTGTGCCTCAGCCATGGCCAAAGCCAACGTGGAAGCCCGCTTCTCTGCCGCGGCAATTGCATCCGCCGCGGATCCAAATGTCTCAGGCGTGCCATGGCCGGTCAGCAGAAAGCCACCGTTGCCATCTCCGTCAATACGCAAGCTTACTGTGCAGGCCACCAAAGCACAGGCAGCGCCCACCGCATTGGCCACATCATGATGCGGCGCAAACACCACATCACAGCCCAATCGCCTGGCAACTTCGCCGTAATAAACCTTAACCGGTCCGCCCACCGCCACAATGGGAATAATGGGTGTAAGTTGAACTTTCACCTGCCCTACTTGGACTTGTCCGCGCGCCACTGCGTCCACTAACGGGCCATCGAGATTTTCGCCAAAGGCCGAATCCAAAATAATCCGCGTGCTACCTTGCACCGCAACGTCCCAGACACTTTGGCAAAAGCCCAATAATTGCGCCTCATCTGGCAGCTTCATCTTATTAAATCTAAACGCGATTTGTGCTGCTAAAACAGAAGCTTCGATTCTCCAGTTATTTTGTAACTTTAACACATGCGCGGCATCAGACGGGCTAAATGCGCACAGCTGAATAAGCCCTTTTTTGCGCAATGAGGCAACCGCCCGCAAGCCCGCCGATCCTGTTGCCACAAATCTCAAAGGCATAGGGATTTCAGACAGCCGCGCCAAAACTTCGGCCTCTTTGACCGGAAGGCCAACGGGCTTTGGACTGCTGCGCGATCCAAACGGCAAAACCACAAACTTGCCCAGCAATGAGCCGCCAGATTTGGTTGCCAGATCAGCCTGCAACAGTGCTATTACTTCCGGCTGACGCCGCGCTAAAAGCGAGATCGGCACAACGCGCTGCGGACCGAGGCGTACACCCTTCCCCGTTTCGAGATGCACTTCGCTATCGCCGCCAAGGCCGATGGTTTTAAGATCAATCGCCTTCACCATGGTGCGCCATGCACCCACTTCGGCCCCCTCGCTGGCAATGCGAGGCATTCCCGCCATTAAGAGACCCACGTCCGTGGTGGTGCCGCCCATGTCGGCCATGATGAAATCATCAAGGCCTGAAAGCCACTGCGCTCCAACCAGACTGGCGGCAGGCCCAGAAAGCACCGTTTCAATCGGTCGTTGCGCGACAGCATCAGCTGAAGCCAGACTGCCGTCGCCCTTCATCAGCATCAATGAACAGCTAATCTTGAGTTCAGCCATCACGCTGCGCACCGCTTCAACCAACCCGCTTATCCGCCATACCAAACGCGCATTCAGCACAGCGGTCTGTGCGCGACGTTGCGCATCCAGCGCATCAGCTAATTGATGTGACAAAGTTACGGGCCTTCGCGTTTCAGCAGCGATGATATCCGCGGCCCGCAATTCATGTGCGCCATTGCGTGTCGCAAAACATGAAACGACTGCAAAACCGGTTACTTCTTGCGCAACTTCTGCCGCCCAACGCCGCAAATAGGTCTCGTCTAACGCGGCAACTTCGCGGCCCGCGTGATCATGCCCGCCCGCAAAACGCTGGATAGGCATAGCGCCAAAAGCTTCGGCCAGGCCGCTGCGCTGTTCCATGGCTACATCAAAGCCGATCAGCGCCAAAGCCACATTTCCGCCATGGCCCTCTACAATGGCATTGGTTGCCAGCGTAGTAGAAACTGAAACCATGCTGACTGCGGCAGGATTGAATTGTGCAACGCCAGCAATCGCCATACGTAGCGCATCGCCCACACCAATTGCCAAATCACCCTTGGTGGTGATGGCTTTGGCACTTGCTAAAATCCTGTGCCCAACAGCATCAATGACCACAGCATCTGTATATGTGCCGCCGGTGTCTATGCCGATGATTAAAGATGTTTCAGCCATGTTCAGGCTGCGTGTGCCTCAAGCAGCACCAGCATTCAAGAGGCCAGTGCCGCCGAACGCCTAAAGAACGTTGCCGTTAAACCCAAAACCCGTAGCACATGTTGCGGCCGCATCGGTGCTGCTAAAACCGCGGCAAGCCCCGGCACTTTGAGATAAGCCCCCAAACTGCCAAGCTGGCTCACCACCACCAATTTAACGGGATAGCCAAAACCTTGCACCAAGGGCGCAATATGCTTACTGGCCATTGCTGGATCACGTTGGTCGAAAAACACGAAATCAAAACGGCAAAGCCGCACTTGGATAAGCCCATCCTCAATTGAAGTGGCCACCGCGATGGCAAGACCATCTACCAATCTCAAAACTTGCTGCAATTCAGCAGCGTAAGACCCAATGTAAAGAACCTGTGGAAGGGCCTGCGGCAAAGCCGTGTTCCGCGCGAGAGGTGCTATGACCTTCACCATGGGCCACCCACCAAATGGGGCCCGAATTCCAAACCAAGACAACGCATCAATAACACCCGCGCAAAGGCATACGCGCCTTGCTCCGTGTTCTGTCATACAATTGAAACCTTGAAACACTGTTAAGGGTAACGAGTTGTAAAAATCTCAACCAAACCGATAGCTTGAGGCAGTCACCCCGCCAAAGGCATTGGTTTCATGATAAACCCGCGTGGCCTTTTCCTGCTCAGCAGCACCTACGGCAGCAAACAATGGCACCAAATGATCTTCTCGCGGATGCGAAATGCGCGCTGCCGGGGCCTGTTCCCAATTCTGCAATTCTGCAATACGTGTTTTCGGATCTGCCATCACCGCCTTATTGAGCCATTGATCAAAGGCCGCCGAAGGTTCACGCGCTGCTGGGCCAAACAGCCGCAAATTATGGTAGCTGAGTCCAGAGCCCACAATTAAAACGCCTTCACTGCGCAACGGCGCCAAAGCGCGGCCAAGGGCGATATGTGCAGCCGGATCATACAAATGTTGAATTGCCACTTGCAGCAAAGGCACATCAGCAGCGGGATACATCACCTCCATCGGCGCAAACACGCCGTGATCAAAACCGCGCGCATGATCAAGATGCGTGGGCAGGCCGGCAGCTTTTAAAAGTGTCTCCACCCGCGCCGCCAATTCCGGCGCACCCGGTGCTGCATATTTGATTTGATAGGTGAAGGCGGGAAAGCCACCATAGTCATAAACCATTGGCGGCTGGGGTGAGGCCATCACCGCAAAATCATCTGCCTCCCAATGACCCGAAACCATCAAGATGGCTTTGGGCTTCACGCCAATTTCCGATGGCATGGCGGTGAGTGACTTTTCCAACCCCGCCATCATGACGCGTATATCTGGCAACCACGGCCACGGGCCGCCACCATGCGAGATGAAGTAGGTGGGGAGAGGTTTGGACATAGCTCAGCGTTCCTTCGAGGAAAGGCCACCATAGTTGAGTTGGATCAACACCTCAACTCAACTGCGTTTCGCCACGCAAGTGCTTACACCAAGCAAGCTATAAAGCGGACAACTGCTAAATATGGCGGTTAAGATTGGCACTATGCCAATATAGCCAAGCCACGCATATTGATATCCCGAATAAAATGCGAAAGCCAAAAGCGCCAAGCCGATCAAAACGCGCACGACGCGATCAACAGAACCGACATTGTTAAACATAAGCAACCTCCTGCAAAAGCAATTGTTCTACCTTTGCAGAATTATGGCCCTATCGAGTCTGTATCGCTTTGATCTCGATCAATTGAAAATTATGCGAGACATTTAATATGCTAAACGGGTGGGGAAGTAGAAAACTGTTTGGAAAGAAAACTGCCAATCGCGTCCAATGCTTCTGATGCCGCGTCTAACCGACCCACCCCAATAAGAAAGCCGTGCGGCATTCCTTCCCAGATATCGATTTTTGCATCCACGCCGACGGCAACAGCACGTTCGATATAGCGCCAAGAGTCGTCAAACAACACTTCATCTTCGCCAACTTGTACACGAATTGGCGGCAGGCCTTTGAAGTTGCCATAGAGTGGTGAAGCTGCGGGGTCTGTGGCGGTGTGCCCTGTGAGGTAAGATTGAATAAGTTCTTTAGCTTGATCGCGGACAAAATAGGGATCGGCATTTGCACGGCTTTGCCAACTTTTTCCGGTCATGGCTAAGTCGGTGACCGGAGAAAGGGCAACCATCGCGATGACTTGATTTTTGACGTTTGGTTTTGCGAC
Source organism: Hyphomicrobiales bacterium (assembly GCA_003151375.1). Lineage (GTDB taxonomy): Bacteria > Pseudomonadota > Alphaproteobacteria > Rhizobiales > Aestuariivirgaceae > Aestuariivirga. The sequence goes on along the minus strand of PLXI01000189.1, from coordinate 1,456 downwards.
GATCCGCGCCAGAGCCGACAAGATCAAATTTCCACCCACGGAGTCTCCTGTGAGGGCAATGGATTTTCCTCCACGATCAACGAGACCACTGTAGCAGGCTTCAATATCATTCAAAGCGGCAGGGAAGGGATGTTCTGGAGCAATATGATAGTCCGGCACGAAGGCGTTAGTATTGGCGCTTTTAGCGATATGCCCAACGAGGTGCCGGTAGGCCAATGCCGAGCCCCAATTAAACCAGCCACCATGGGCATGGAGGATTACTGCATGAAGCCGCGCGTTGCTTGGCTCGCACCACCACCCCGACACGCCCCCGACAGTGTCTTGACGGAATGACACACCTTCGGGTGCAGCTACTCTGCCAATGATGGCGTCAAACGGCACGCGAGCATTGATCCCGCGCAGCTTGCCTTTACTGGGCTCGGAAATCTTCCGCATTTCGGTCACAGCCGATTTATCTGAGGCTGAAACCGGGTGCGTTACCGCCCAAGAATCGGTTCTTGAAAAAGCCTGATCAGTATTGGATTGCATTTTTGGGCACCTGCTTGTTGTATGGGAAAGACAAATGTTCATATTTACGAAACGTGTCGTAATATATATTTGGTCAGTCTGTCAATATAATTTTCGTTACGTTCTGGAAATATATTAAAAATGCCTATCGCCAAACATGATTTGAGACAAGTTGGCCGCCCGCGAAGTGAAGCTCCCAAGTCCCATTCCGCGATTATGGATGCGGTCTATGCCCTGCTTCAGGAAAAATCCGTCCGCGAATTGACGATGGAAGCTGTGGCCAAACGCGCTGGAGTGGGCAAGCCGACGCTTTACAAGTGGTGGCCATCCAAAGCCGCCCTCATCTTTGCAATGTTTAATGAGCGCATGGTCAGCAAGATTGAACCATCAGCGGCCAAATCTGCCGAGGAAGCATTGCGGGTCAAAGCACGCCACCTCATTGAGCAGTTCAACGGATTGTTTGGCAAAGTTATCGCAGAGTTGATCGCTGAGGGGCAAAGCGACCCATCGGTCTTGCATGAGCTCAACGAGCGGCACATCGGCCTGCGACGCGCATCAACCATCGCTGAAGTCGAGCGCGGAAAGCACAACGGTGAATTCCACAGTGATGTCAATGCCGAGTTAGTGGTAGATGCGGTTTTTGGACCGATATATTATCGCCTACTGCTGCAGATCAAGCCAATCACGCAGCAATACGTCGATAGTTTGATAGACCAAGTTCTGCGTGGGCTCCGCCGCACCAAGACCGTGGTGAAATGAGACAGTTGAGTGAGCTGCTTCGCAGGAGAGGACCTCAATTATCCAAGAAGCTCCGCAGTTTCCTGCTCCGGCTCGGATGCTTCAGCTTCCTCAACGCCTTGGCCTCAATCTGCCGAATGCGTTCGCGCGTCACGCTGAACTGCTGGCCCACTTCTTCCAGCGTATGATCGGTGTTCATGCCGATGCCGAA
>PLXI01000007.1 GCA_003151375.1 Hyphomicrobiales bacterium | reverse complement strand
GGTAATTTGCTAAAGGTTGAAACTTGCGCTTAAAGCGGCGCATGTTGAAAAGCCTTTCACTCACACTAGCGCTCGTCTTCCTGTCGGCTTCTGCTCGCGCTGATGTGTTCATGGAAAACCTCACATGGATGGAACTGCGTGACCAGATTGCGCAAGGCTCCACAACCGTCATTGTGCCCATCGGCGGCACTGAGCAAAATGGCCCTTACATGGCTTTGGGCAAACATAATGCGCGCGTGAGTTTTCTGGCCAAGCTGATTGCTGAAAAACTTGGCCACTGTCTTGTCGCCCCAACCGTTGCCTATGTGCCTGAGGGTGAGATTGATCCACCCACTCAACACATGAAATTTCCCGGCACACTGACGATCAGCGATGCAATTTTTATTTCAATGTTAAAGGACACCGGCCGTTCGTTGCGCCATGCGGGTTTTAAAACCATCGTACTCATTGGCGATCATGGAGGCTATCAGAGTGATCTCACAAAGGTGGCAGACAGCCTGAATAAAGAATGGGCAGGCAAAGCCAAAGCCGTTGGCCTCATTCAATACTATGCGCTCTCGCGTGAGCCATATAGCGCTTTTTTGCGTTCATCAGGTTTCACCGATCAAGACATTGGCATTCATGCCTCTGGCTCTGACACCAGCCTTGAATTGGCAACGGCACCAGACATGGTACGCAGTGATAAATTGAGTGATCAAAAACTGGCGACTCCAGCCAATGGCGTTTATGGCGCGAGCCCAGCGAAAGCCACAGCCGCACTGGGCCAAAAGGGAGTTGACCTTATTGTTGCCGGCACTGTATCGGCTATCCAGTCAGCGATCGGGGTTCAATAGCGTTATGAAGTTGTTTTCTACACTTGCGTTTGCGGCCACGGCTGTATTTGGCGGCAGCGATGTTGAAATCCCACAAGATCGCACCTGTTTACAAATCACACGTGGAATTGTGACTGATTCAATTGGTTATTTTACGCCGAAGATTATCAAACCCGATTTGCCCGATGTGGCCCCGCCTGTGGCTGTTGATAATGGTGTGAATGTTTACAGCGAAATCACATCCGATAAATTGCAACCAGCCTTGGCCACTTTGCCAACGCGCGTTTATGTCCCCAATCACTCCTCCAATACGGTCAGTGTGATTGATGCAGCAACTCACAAAATTATTGAAACCATCAAAGTGGGGCAGGGCCCAGAACACATCATCCCGAGTTGGGATATGAAAACCCTGTGGGTGGCCAATAATGCCAACCTTACCAAGAATGGATCGATGACACCGATTGATAGCGCGACTGGCAAACCCGGAAAGCAGATTGCTGTGAATGATCCCTACAATATGTATTTCACCCCTGATGGGTCATCGGCAATTGTAGTGGCTGAGGCTTTTGCACGGCTGGAATTGCGTGATCCACAAACGATGGAACTTAAGTCAACCATTGATGCCCCAAATTGTAAGGGCATCAACCACGCGGATTACGCGGCCGATTATTCCTACATGCTTTTCACCTGCGAATATAATGGCAAGCTGATGAAGATTGATGTGAAGGAAGGCAAAGTGCTGGACGAGTTGACGCTATCACGCGAAGGTTCGATGCCGCAGGATGTGAGACTCACACCTGATGGCACGTTGTTCATGGTCACTGACATGGTGAGTGATGGGGTCTATTTCATTGATGCGAGTACCTTCAGAGAAGTGGGCTTCATTCACACTGGAATTGGAGCACACGGCCTGACAACAAGTCGCGATGGCAAGAAGATGTATGTCTCAAACCGCGGTTCTAACCGCATGCCAGACGGCGCTGATAAGCCTGGCACTGTTTCGGTTATTGATCTGGCCACGCGTCAGGTGGAACGTACATGGCTTATTCCAGGCGGTGGCAGCCCAGATATGGGCAATGTGACGGCCGATGGCAAAGAGCTGTGGCTCTCTGGCCGCTTTGATGGGCAGGTCTATGCCATTGATACAGACAGCGGTGCGGTGACGAAAATCAATGTGGGCATTGAGCCGCATGGGCTTACAGTTTGGCCCCAGCCCGGGCGCTTCTCGCTCGGGCATACCGGGAATATGCGGTAAAAGTTACACTTCACCCTTCTCCCGTGGGGAGAAGGTGGCCAACGGCCGGATAAGGGCCTTGTCACGAATTCCAACCTGTAAGAACTTGCTGCAATGGACAAGTCACCAAAAGCGCTGGCCCGTGCGCGCATTCTTCGTGGCTATTTACGTGATCGTAGATTGGCTGGGTTCAAATTCCGCCAACAAGTTCCAATCCCGCCCTATATCGCGGACTTTGCTTGTCTGAGTCACAGGCTGGTTGTGGAGGTTGATGGTGCTACTCATGGCGATGCGCATGAAGTGGAATATGATGGGCACCGTACCCACTTCCTGCAAACCAAAGGTTTTGCAGTTCACCGCGTAAGCAATGTTGATGTACTCACCAATTTGTCAAATGTTCTCGATGGAATTCTCATCGTTCTGAAACAGCGGGACTCGCGATAAGGCCCTCATCCGCCCTGTCGGGCACCTTCTCCCGTGGGGAGGAGGGTGGGTTGCCCACAAAACAAAACGGCCCGCCGAAGCGGGCCGTCCGTTTAACTCAAGATTTTAACTCAAACTTGCGTTTGAATTAGAACATGAATTGGCTGATGATCGAAGCAGTGTAGGCGCCGTTGCCATTGCCATTGCTGGATTGGACACCAGTGAGTGCGTTCGTGGCACTGGTGCCTGCTAACACTGCGCCGCCTGACTGGTAGCTAGCTTCAAGACCGAAGGCCAACTGCTTGACTGGGGTATAATAGATACCGCCGCCAAATGTCGTTTCGCCAGCTAGGCCATCGTTTGCGGCTGTGCTGAAGTCATGGGTTACGCCCAATTCAATATGAGCAACGTCGCTCATGTTGACCTTCGCATAGATGCTGCCAGGAGTGTAGGTAGCGCCGTTACCGATGATCTGTGCGGTGCCGAAGGCACCGCCGATGCTCAGAGCACCAGCGCTATAACCTGCGCCGCCTGCGATTGACCAACCAGCTGATGAGCCAGCATTCGCATTGCCCCAATAACCGCCGTCCAGATCGAAGCCAATGGCATCCATCTTATAGCCAACTTTAGCAGTTACGCCAACTGCGCTGTTGTTGGTATAGTTGTTTGAGTCTTCAACCTGAGCAGCAAAGCTCAATGGGCCATCAGCATAAGCCAATTGGATAGCGGCCGGATCTCCGTTAGGAATACCGCCGTATACGGCGGAATTGGTTATTTCCGCAGNNGTCATTTTCCACCAGCCCGAAATATCGTCGGTGCTCATTAATTGGCCCGATCCGTTACCAATTGGCTCTTGACCTATTCCGCCAGCGTTTTGGATCTGGTAAGCAACACCAACTTCGCCAACAGCGGTTTCAGTCTTGGCAGTCACCTTGATTTCGCCATAAGCACGAACGTTGGTGTTATACTGGAGGCCTGCAGCGTTGTCGGTGATGTAAGAGCTCGTCACACCAGCGCGGACGTAGCCAGTCCAAGCCACTGACGTGGCAGGAGCAGCAGCGGCCGGAGCATCAGCAGTAGGGCTGACGTTCAAGCTGTCCATGGCAGCCTTCAGGCTGTCGAGGCTATCAGCGCGGGCGCTGACAGAGGCAGCTGCGAGAGCAGCGGTGCCGAGAAGAGCAAGTTTCATAAATTTCATATTAAGTCTCCCAAGAGTTGGAGTTTTCATTGTATCCCCCCGGTCCCCTGCAAAAATGAAGTGGGAAGGACAATGTACGAGTCACCCGTACAGTGGGTTGCTTCTCGGCCATGGATGGTAAATGGTCAACGAACATTGAGGGGATAAAGTTACAAAAACCTCAGCTGTGGCAAATGTGACACAGTGGTGACACTGGCGATAGATCATCAATACACCCAGGCATTGCAACCCCAAATTCATATAGCCAATTTCTGCACCAAGTGTTATCAAAGTCTTAAGGCGGGATTCCGCCTGGCAACGCGATTAAACGGGGACGATCTCTTATGTTTTATTGGCAACCGGGTAAGTGGATACAATATGCTGGGCTTGTGGTTTTGCCTTTTGCAGGTGCGAGCTTTCTGACCACCGACAGTATGAAGACTGATATCTCCAAAAATGCTATGATGGCAGCAGGCGGAGACTGGGCCAAGGTTGCCCTCGATGGCCGCGATGCAACAATACTTGGCACAGCCCCTGATGATGCCGCAAAGGCCGCAGCAATTGCCGGCGTAACTGCAGCTTTTGGCGTTCGTGTTGTGAATAGTGATGGTGTGATGGTTGCTCCACCAGCCCCGCCGCCTGTCGCAGAGGCACCTAAGGCTGCAGAAACACCTGTGGCTGAAGCGCCAAAAGCTGAAGCCCCAAAGGTCGAAGTGCCAAAGATCGAGCCGCTTGTCGCCCCAACCGTTACCGCCGCTACGGCGGATGCCAATGGCGCGCAGATCACAGGCACTTGGCCAGAGGGCAAGGCCAAAACTTTGGATGTTATCGTCAGTGACGCGAATTCCAGCTTGGATTACAGCTTGGGCAAAAGCCCAGAATTAACTTCAACTGATGGCAACTGGGTTTTGAAGTTGGGCGCAGGCGCACTTGCTGCAGGTTCCTATGCCATCGGCGCCAAAGTGGGTGATGGCGATTCTCAAAGCGTTTCAGCATTGGCCGATAACTTGCCGCAATTGGTTGTGCCCGCAGTAGTTGTGCCCGCAGTAGAGCCACCAAAGCCAGAACCATTGGTTGCCCCAACCGTCACTGACACCAAGACTGATGATAAAGGCTCTGTGATTACAGGTACTTGGCCTGAAGGCAAAGCCACTAGCTTAGATGTGGTTGTTGACAACAAAGATTATAAATTGGGTGACGCAAAAGAGCTGACATCTGACAAAGGTGTTTGGACTTTAGCGCTTCCGCCATTGGCAGCTGGTGAACACAGCATTG
>PLXI01000144.1 GCA_003151375.1 Hyphomicrobiales bacterium | reverse complement strand
TTTGCAAATTGCCCGCCGGCAGCCAATCGGCCTTGGTGCCATTATCGCAGTGGCCGCAACTGATGATCCTTATGAAGATGATGGCGTTTACCAGGGCGGTGTGCCGACAGCGGAATTGTTAGCAGCAGCGACACGCCAACTCGCCAGCTCAGCTTTGCCACAAGATCAAAAATTAGCTGGCAAAGCGTGGAAGAAAAATTGGGATACACGCCTCAAGCAGCTGCCATTCATGGCCACTCAATGGTTGAAACATCCGCAGCGTGATGATGAGTGGAAAACAATATCAGCCGCAGAAGATATTGGTCTTATCACCGCACCCGTTTTACTGGTTGCAGGTTGGCAAGACGCCATTGCGGGTGCTGTGCCGCGCATGATGCAAAGCCTGCGCGCGCCTTGCAAAGCCATCATCGGGCCATGGGCGCATCAATATCCTCAAGAGGCTGAAGCCAATGCAGTGGATTTCACCCTTGAGATGTTGCGCTGGTTTGACCTGCATCTCAAAGGCCAAGCCACGGGTGTGATGCAAGAGTCGGCCTTCCGCTATTTCATGCAAGACCCGCAGCAAATTGCTTCTGCTATCACAGGCCGCTGGGTGAGCGATATGATGTGGGGCCCGGGGGCCTTTGCCACGCAATCGCTGTTCCTATCAGCTTCTGGCTTGGCCATCAGCAAAGGTGCCGAACGGGCATTGAGCTTCTCATCACCACTCACATCCGGCTTTGGTATCGAAAGCGGACTTAGTGATGGCGCTGCACGTGATGATAGCGCTTCTCTCACTTTTGATAGCGCTGCACTTGCAGCGGAATTGGATATCGCTGGCGCGCCCATACTCACTCTTGAACTTTCGGCGGATGCTGAGGTGGCGCAAGTTCATGTGCGGTTGTCTTGCATTTGGCCAACGGGTGAAATTTCACAGCTCAGCCAGCGTGCAATGAACCTTACCCAGCGGGTTTCGCGCGGCAGCCCAACAGCGTTAGAACCAGCGCGGCGCATCCGCGTTGAAGTGAAGCTGGCAGACATGGCCACACGCGTGCCCAAGGGTTGCAAGCTTCGGATTTCAATTTCGACATCAGCTTTCCCGCAAGCATGGCCAGCACCAAACAAAGTTGCTCTGACTATTTATACAGATGCCAGCACGATTGCTTTGCCCATACGTTCTGATCGCGGCATGGAAAAACTTGTCAGCTTTGCGCCTCTGGCCGCGAACTCAATAGCGCCAAAGCCCAAGCGCGTGTTCTCGCTTGATCCGGTTTCAGGCGTGGCCAAATTGTCTTATGCCACGCCAACAGATAAGCACATATTTAGCGTTAAGCCGGATGATGTGGCATCGGCAGCACAGCAAGTCGAATCCACTTATGTGGTGGGTAAAGTGAAAGCCGTTGTGCAATCAAAACTGAGCGCTACGCCAAAGCACTGGCTATTGAGCGCCAAGCTTGAAGCTTTTGAAGGCAAGAAACGGGTTTATACAAAAGAGTTCAAAGAGAAGATTCCGCGCAATCTGGTGTAAGGCATGTATCAACCACAGCATTTCAAAGAGGACCGGCTGGACGTTTTACATGCACTGATCAAAGCACATCCATTTGGTTTGCTCATTTCATCGGGTGCTGTTGGGATTGAAGCCAATGGCGTGCCGTTTATTTTGGATGATGTGGCTGCACCCTTTGGTGTGCTTCGCTGCCATGTGGCACGGGCCAATGGTCAGTGGAAAGGCTTGAACGGCCAGACTGTATTGATGGTGTTTCAAGGCCCACAAAGTTACATCAGCCCATCACTTTACCAAACCAAGCGCGAAACTGGCAAAGTTGTGCCCACATGGAATTATGTGATGGTGCAGGCGAAGGGTGTTGCCTCAGTTCATGAAGATCACACCTGGCTTTCCAGCCAGATCAGAGCACTCACCCAAACACATGAGGCGGGCCGGTCAGCACCTTGGGCGGTTGATGATGCGCCTGAGGGCTACATTGAAAGCCAGATGAATGNNTGAATGGCATTGTCGGCATTGAAATTCCCATCACCTCGATAGAGGGCAAATGGAAGGTCAGCCAAAATCGCCCCGAAGCTGATCGGCGCGGTGTGGCGGAGGGGCTTTCAAAAGAAAAGCCCGGCGTTGATATGGCCGGGCTTGTGCGTCTTTACGGCAGTATTGAAGACTGAGTTTAGCCTGCCCGTCGCATCCGGCTCTGCGGTGGCTGATAAGCAAGGCGGGCGTGATATTCGCAATAAGGAGATCCATCGCGGGGCCCGTGGCCGCAAAAGCAGAAGTCTTCTTTCATCGGATCGCCGATTGGCCATTTGCAAGTCTTATCGTTGAGATGCAGAATTGTGATGCGACCATCCTTGGCATTGTCAACCAAACGCAGTGGCTTGGGTTCTGGCATTGGCAGAGGACGCGGCGCATGTTGCGCATAAAGTTTGAGCGCGTTTGCGCCAGCCGTTGGCATGGAAGGCGAGCGGCCAGGAATTGAGGGCTCGCGGGTTTTGCGGGTGCCGCGTGGAGCGGTGCTGCGCGGCTGTGTGGCACGACCTGCGAGGCGCAAGCGGTGAACCTTGCCGATGACAGCATTTCGCGTCACCCCTTGGGCCAGTTGTGTGGCGATTTGGCTGGCACTCAAGCCCTGTTCCCAAAGCTTCTTCAGCAACTCAACGCGATCTTCACTCCAGACACCTTTTTCGGGGGCGGCGACGTCAGTCATTTCAGAATCCTTCCGTGTGCGCGGGAATCTCATGTAACGAGCACCCGCGTTTTCAACTCAACGCATTTACCGATGATAGGCACCACTACTCGTAGGCCGTTGGATTTTTACTACTATGGGCAGTGGTGCTGAAACAAGGAGATCACAATGTTTTCCCCAGCTTTCGGCCCCACGGCGTGGTTAACAACGACTTAAGACTCGTTTTTGTTCCCTTGCCATGCGCTATTTTGACTCACCTGTTCATAAGCGGCCATTGACCCCACTGGCGGGCTTGACTAACATTCCATTTTAACTGCGCTGACCTTTGGTCGGCGCTTTTGGTTTTTGGAGTATCGCCATGATCAGCCCAGTTCTTCCCACCTATGCCAGAGCGCCTGTCGCCTTTGTGCGTGGTGTTGGTGCGCGATCATATACGGAAGACGGAACCGAATTTCTTGATTTTGGCGCTGGCGTTGCCGTCAACTCTTGCGGCCATGCCCATCCCCATTTGATTGCGGCCCTAACTGAGCAGGCTGGCAAGATCTGGCACACGTCTAATCTTTATCAAATGCCAGGGCAGATAAAACTTGCTGAGCGGTTGATTGCGGCCACTTTCGCTGACACGGTGTTCTTCTGCAATTCAGGCTCAGAGGCCAACGAGCTTGCGATTAAAATGGCGCGCAAGCATTTTGCGGCTTTAGGCAAATCCGAGAAATTTCACATCATCACATTTGAGGGCGCTTTTCACGGCCGCACCTTGGCCACGCTGGCTGCTGGCGGCCAACAGAAATATCTTGAGGGTTTCGGCCCAAAGGTTGTGGGTTTTGACCAAGTGGCTTTCGGCGATCACAAGGCGTTGGAAGCCGCCATTGGCCCGCAAACAGCTGCATTGATGATTGAGCCTGTACAAGGCGAAGGCGGCTTGCGTTCCGTGCCGCCGGAAGAGCTGCGCTATTTGCGCGGGCTGTGTGATAAACATGATCTGCTTTTGATATTCGATGAAATCCAATGTGGCGTGGGCCGCACTGGCAAGTTGTTTGCTTATGAATGGACAGGTGTTGCGCCGGATATCATGTCCATCGCCAAAGGCATTGGTGGCGGCTTTCCACTCGGTGCTGTTCTGGCTACAGAAAATGCCGCGAGCGGTATGGTGGCTGGCACGCATGGCTCCACCTTTGGCGGCAATCCATTGGCCACAGCCGTTGGCAATGCGGTTTTGGACGTAGTTTTGGGTGATGGCTTTCTGGCCAATGTGCAATTGCAGGCCCTGAAACTAAAGCAAGGCTTGGCGCGGCTCAAAGATTTGCACCCCACCGTGATTGAAGACATCCGCGGCGAGGGCTTGATGATGGGTATTAAGACCCGCGGGCTTAACACCGATTTTGTCAAAGCAGCCTTGGCCGAGAAACTTCTCGTCATCGGTGCCGGCGATAATGTGGTGCGCTTACTGCCACCACTCATCGTAACTGAAGCTGATATCAATGAGGCGCTCAGCAAACTTGAGGCCACCTGTAACGCGTTGGAAAAGAAATAATCATGTCGCACTTTCTTGATCTTAAAGACTTCACCAAGCCACAGCTGCGGAAAATGCTTTCTGAAGCTGCCTCGCGCAAAAAAGCACGGGCAAAATTTGCCAAAGGTGAACCAGACAAAGACCAGCCTTTAAAAGGCAAAGCCATTGCGTTGATTTTTGAGCGCCCGTCAACCCGCACGCGCTTTTCATTTGAAATGGGTATCAGGCAATTGGGCGGTGAAGTGTTCACTGTGTCAGGTGCTGAAATGCAATTGGGCCGTGGTGAAACCGTGGCGGATACAGCACGGGTCGTGTCTCGCTATGTTGACGGCGTGATGATCCGTTCCAAGGCACATGAAACTTTGATGGAATTTGCTGGGGCCGCCACCATTCCGGTTATCAATGGCTTGACCAATGAAACACATCCTTGCCAGGTGATGGCAGACGTTCTCACCCTTGAAGAAAACAAAGGCGATGTTTCCAAGCTCAAAACTGCGTGGATCGGGGATGGCAATAATGTTTGTGGTTCATGGATTGAGGCAGTGGGCGTGCTTGGTGGAGCCTTGCGCATTGCTACACCGCAAATCTTGCGGCCACACCCTGAGTTTCTGCAATGGGCCGAACAGATGAAGGCGGATGTTCAGGTGATGACATCAGCAGTGGAGGCTGTGGCAGGCGCTGATTGCGTCGTCGCTGATACTTGGCTTTCGATGCATGATCCAGAAGAAGAAAAAACCCGCCGCCATAATTTGTTGCGGCCCTATCAAGTGAATGAGGCTTTGATGGCGCGCGCTGCCAAAGGCGCGTTGTTCATGCATTGCCTGCCCGCGCACCGCAATGAAGAGGTGACGGATGGCGTGTTTGACAGTGCGCAATCGGTTGTTTTTGATGAAGCCGAAAACCGCGTTCATACGCAGAAAGCCATTCTGCTGCATTGCTTTGGGAAATAGGCTCCCCATATAGCATCTCCATGGGCGCAGGTTGATGCGCCCATGCAGCGTTAAGGAACTAAGATGCCCACCACCACTGATCACGTTATCCCCTTTGCCATCAAGCCTTTGGGCGTTCGCGGACGCATTGTGCGGCTTGGCGCCGTGGTTGATGATATTCTTTCTAAACACAGCTACCCCGATGCGGTTTCAGCCCTTGTAGCGGAAAGTGTTTCTCTGACCGCCATGTTGGGATCAGCACTTAAGTTTGACGGTAAGTTCATCCTTCAAACCAAAACTGATGGGCCTGCTTCCATGATCGTTGCGGACTTTGTTTCGCCCGGCCATGTGCGTGCCATGGCGAAGTTCGATCAATCAAAGTTGGACAGTTTCACGAGCCCGCAACAAAAAGACCTGCTGGGCGCAGGCTATCTCGGCATGACGATTGATCAAGGCCAAGAGATGGAACGCTATCAAGGCATTGTGCCTTTGGGTAACAACACTTTGGCTGAAGCCACACACACTTATTTTCTTCAATCTGAACAAATCCCAACGCGCCTTCGTGTGGCTGCTGGGCCAATAATGACGCGTGGGCAAAAAGCAACGCAGTGGCGCGCTGGTGCCATTATGGTGCAGCATTTGCCAAGCGAGGGTGGTGTTTCTGCAATCCCCGAACAAATGCCTGAGGGACAGACTTCAGAAATTCTTGAAGACGACAATTGGGTGAAGGCCCGGTTGCTCTTAGATACGGTTGAAGACCATGAACTGCTTGATCCAACCCTCACCTCGGAAGAATTGTTGTACCGGCTTTATCATGAAGATGGCGTGACGGTTTACCCCGCCATCCCGATCAGCCGCCATTGCACCTGTTCAGTTGAGACAGTGGAATCCATGTTGCGCAATTTCCCAATAGGTGACCGTGCGGACATGATGAAAGACGGCATGATCGAGGTGGTGTGTGAATTCTGTTCAACGCCTTATCGGTTTAAGCCCGAGGCGCTGGGATGAGTTTTTTTCCATAGAGACTGAGTTCATCCACCCGCACAACAGTTTTGCCCACGGGAAATAGTGATGCCATTGCAAGTTTCACATGCGCCCAAGCAAAGGGAATGCCAATGATTGAGCAGGCGAGGCCAATCGCCAATGAGATATGGCCAATCGCCAGCCACCAGCCAGCGAGTACGAACCAGATCACATTGCCAATGGTGCCAAGTGTGCCTGTGCCCATATCTTTATGGCCATAATATTGGTCCCGCGAAACAATGTCATAGCCGAAGGGCCAGAAGGAATAGCGCGCAATCATAAAGCATGAGCGTGCCCAAGGCAGGCCGACAATAGTGATGGCCATGATCACGCCTGCCAAAATCCAGCCGAGACCCATCAACCAACCACCAAGTATGAACCAAATGAGATTGAGTATGAATATCATTTTACGCGCCTCCGATCGGTGACGAATATGGGGAGGGTGGTAGCTTAATTCAAGATACTCACCCTCGCCCCCCCTTTACCGGAGAGGACGGAATATCAAATCCCCAACATGCGTTTGATCTGCGCCTTGTCGACACCACCACCCGCAGCAAAATCATCAAAGGCTTTGCCCGTCGTATGGATGATGTGGCCTTCGATGAAAGGTGCGCCTTCGGCGGCACCTTGGTCAGAAGACTTCAAGCAGCATTCCCATTCCAGAACTGCCCAGGAATCATAGTTGTATTGCGAAAGCTTGGAAAAGATCGCCGCGAAATCCACTTGCCCGTCACCCAATGAACGGAACCTTCCGGCGCGTTGCGTCCAATTCTGGAACCCAGAATAAACCCCTTGGCGGCCGGTTGGATTGAACTCCGCATCCTTCACATGGAAGGCGCAAATGCGCTCATGATAAATGTCGATGAATTGCAAATAGTCCAGCTGCTGCAACACAAAGTGCGAAGGATCATAATTGATCTGACAGCGCTTGTGGCCTTTCAGCTTTTCCAAGAACATCTCAAAGGTGATGCCATCCATCACATCTTCGCCCGGATGGATTTCAAAGCCTACATCAACGCCATTTTCATCCATCACATCAAGCAATGGCTTCCAACGCTTAGCAAGTTCGGTAAAGCCTTCCTCGATCAAGCCGGCTGGGCGCGGTGGCCACGGATAGAGATATGGCCAGACCAAGGCGCCGGTAAATGACACATGCGATTTTAGGCCCAAATGTTTGGAGGCTTTCGCCGCCATCGTCACTTGCTCACAAGCCCAAGCGCGGCGCGCCTTTTCATTGCCATGCACTTCCTTGGGCGCAAAGGCATCAAAGGCCTCATTATAGGCTGGGTTAACTGCTACCAGCTGGCCTTGCAAATGGGTGGAGAGTTCGGTGATCTCCAGCCCGTGCTTTTTGGCCGTGCCCTTCAACTCATCGCAATAGGTTTTGCTTGAGGCAGCTTTCTTGAGATCAATAAAGCGCGCATCCCAAGTTGGAATTTGCACGCCCTTATAGCCGAGCGAAGCCGCCCATTTACAAATGGCATCAAGTGAATTGAACGGCGCTTTGTCTCCGGCAAATTGCGCCAGAAAAATTGCTGGGCCTTTGATGGTGGTGGGCATGGTGGTTTCCTCCTCGTATTTATAAATGGCCCTCAAACTTCATTCAGCAGGCCTTCAAGATATTCCTGACGGCCGGATTTGGGTTGTGGCTCGATCTTATCTTTATGCACCCGCGCGGCAATTTTTTCCAGCGACGCGCCTTTTTTCAACATGGCAGCGTTATGCGGCAATTTCCATTTGGCATAGCGCTTGTCGATTGCCTTATCGAGAGTTCCAGTTTTGATGATTGTCTCTGCGTTCAACAATCCGCGTGCGCAAGCATCCATCGAGGCCACATGGCCATGCAAGAGATCATCGGGATCAATAGATTGACGACGGATTTTGGCGTCAAAATTCATGCCGCCCGTGGTGAAGCCGCCAGCGCGGATCACTTCAAGCATCATGATTGTAAGTTCTGGCACGTTCATGGCGAACTGGTCTGTATCCCAGCCCACTTGATAGCCGCCGCGGTTCAAATCCAATGAACCAAAAATGCCATAGGCTGAAGCCAGTGCAATTTCATGCTCAAAGGTGTGGCCGGCCAAAATCGCGTGGTTTTGTTCCACGTTCATCTTCACGTCCTTTTCCAAGCCATAAGATTTAATCATGCTCCACACGGTGGCCACATCGTAATCATATTGATGCGTCGAGGGCTCCTTGGGCTTAGGCTCAATCAAGATTGGGCCTTTGAATCCGATCTTGTGCTTGTAGTCCACCACCATGGAAAGGAAGCGACCAGCTTGATGCAGCTCTTGGCCGATGCGGGTGTTGATCAGCGTTTCATAACCTTCACGCCCACCCCACATCACATAGTTTTCGCCCTTAAGATGGTGGGTTGTATCAAGTGCGTGCTTCACTTGGGCTGCACTATAGGCAAACATATCTGGATCTGGATTGGTGGCAGCACCCGCCATAAAGCGGCGGTTGGAGAACATATTGGCGGTGCCCCATAGCAACTTTTTGTCATGCTTCTTCATTAGTTTTTTGATATGGCCCGCAATCTCAGTAACATTAGCNNTTAGCGTTGAATTCTTGCAGGTTTTTGCCTTCGGGGGCGATGTCCAGATCATGGAAGGTGAAATAATCAACACCCAAGAGACGCAAAGTCTCAAACATCAACTCGGCCTTCATGCGCGCTGCCGCCATCGGATCGGCCATATGATGCCATTCACGCAGAAAAGTTTCGCCACCAAATGGATCACTGCCAGGCCAACACAAGGTGTGCCAATAGCAAACCGCAAAACGCAAATGCTCACGCATGGTTTTGCCCAGCACTTTTTGTGATGGATTGTAATATTTATAGGCCAAAGCGTTTTTGCTTTTTGGGCCTTCAAACTTGATCGGTTTGTCTATGGAATAGAAGCTCATTTTATGTTCCTCACAGCAGAATAAATTTTGGTGTAGCGATGATAAGCGGCTTCATAAGCGGCCTGAGCTTTTTTCTCAGGCATTATGGTGCGCGCGATTTTTGGTTTGGTACAAACGGTTTTGAACGATGCGCCGGTGGCCGCCATTAACCCCATGCGAGCACCACCGAATGCGCCGCCCACATCACCAGCGGCAGGCAGATCAAGTGGAATGCCCAATACCGTGGCGATGATTTTCAACCAGATTTCGGAATGTGTGCCGCCGCCCACAGCTGTGAGGCGGTTGACGGTTGCGCCACCACCGCGCAGCGCATCCAGCGATTCACGGAAAGCAAAGGCCACACCGTCCAACACCGCATGCGTCATCACTTTGGCGTCGCTTTCTTGGCCCATGCCAATGAAAGCGGCGCGAATTTGTGAATCACCAACCGGTGTGCGTTCGCCTGAGAAATATGGCATCAGCAAAACTTCTGATGGACCTTCAAGTTTTTTGCCCAGTGCGGCGGTCAGTTTTGGTGCAGGTGTTTTTAGAAGCCGCGCCAACCATTCAATGGAATCGGTTGCTGATAAAATCACGCCCATTTGGTGCCATGTGTTGGGCACCGCATGGCAAAACGCATGCACCGCACGCGCGGTGTTTGGTGAGAACTTTGCGTTCGTCACAAACATCACACCCGATGTGCCGAGCGACAAGACCGCATCGCCATCAAGCACCGCGCCAATTCCCACGGCCGCTGAGGCGTTATCGCCACCACCGCCTGCCACCACGGGCTTTAGGGGCATGCCCCATTCCCTGGCCAGCTTATCAGTGATGCGGCCGGTGGCATCAGTGCCTTCGAACAAGTCTGGCATCTGGTCGCGGCGCATAGATGTTGCCTTCAACATCACGTCTGACCAATCACGCTTGGCCACATCCAGCCAATAAGTGCCTGCGCTGTCGCTCATGTCTGAGCCATAAGTGCCAGTCATGCGGTAGCGGATATAATCCTTGGGCAGCAGAACCTTGGCCACTTGTTCAAAGATTTTTGGTTCGTGTTTTTTCACCCACAACAATTTGGGTGCAGTGAAGCCAGCTAGCGGAATATTGCCAGTAATGGCCTTTGCTTCTGGGCAATCACGCAGAATGTCAGCACATTCTTCAAAGCTTCTTGCATCATTCCATAACATGCAGGGGCGTAAAACCTTGCCACTATAGTCAAGTAAAGTTGCGCCATGTTGCTGGCCGCTCATGCCAATGCCTTTAACTTGGGCAACGGCCTTGGGTTTTTGTTTGCGCAGTGATTTCACCACCGCATTGGCGGCTTTCCACCAATGTTCAGGGTTTTGCTCACTCCAGCCATAATGGGGACGCGAGACTTTTAACGGCGAAGAAGCTGTGGCAACAATTTTCTGGCGATCATCAATGATCACGCCTTTGACAGATGATGTTCCGAAATCCAGCCCAAGATACATGCGGTTCGCTCGCTTCAATTTTGGGCGCAGACTAAAACCGTTTTTGCAGCGTTGGCAAGATTTATTTTATCGATTAAAATAATTGTCTTCAATCGCTGCCTTAATTACGGTGTGGGCAATCGCCCAGGGATGCGAGGCGTGAAGCCCACTTGGGTGTTTATGCTCCAGCATCAAACGCACATCGGCAAAATCAAACCAGCGCGCCGCCTCCAATTCCTGATCATCCAGCGATATCAATTCGCTGGCNNCTGCCAATTTTAACGCCAGTTTCTTCCAACACTTCGCGCGCCACGGCCTGTTCCATGGTTTCACCTGGCTCCATGAATCCGGCGATGGCGGAATATTGCCCGGCGATCCACGCCTTTTGGCGACCCAGTAATAGCTTGCCGCCATTTCGCACGGCCATAATGACAACAGGATCAGTGCGCGGGAAATGATCTGTCTTACAAGTGGCACAATGACGGCGATAACCCGCGTCTGACATTTCAGTTTTGCTGCCACAGTTGGCGCAAAAGCCATGTCGCTCATGCCAATGTATTAGGCTTCGCGCTTGGGCGATGATGGAGAGTGTATCTCTCGGCACGCTATGGGCCATCATTAACCCGCGTAGCCCCATCATCTCGCCTTCGGTTTGTTTGGAGAAGGCAAACCAAGGCTGGGTCTTGTCGTCTTCGCCCAGAAATATCAAAATCTGCTGGTCATCGGGTCGCGCCAAATTAGGCTTATCGCCAGCCATGCGCAGGCCGTCGCCAAACATCTGAATAAATTTGGCTTTTGGGTCAGCCTTACGGGCTTCGAGCCAGCTTTGATCGCTGCGATGATTGGCTTGGCGATTAAGCGGTGAGGAAATAAAGGCCATTTGAGCCATGGGCTCTCTCCAATTGTAAAGAATCAGTCAAAACAGGTTCCGCCTTAACGTAATCTTTACCTAAAAAGTTAACTTTCAGCAGTTAGGTGGGTTGTGATTTGCAGCTCGCAGCTGTTGGAGTCTTTAGACATGAAGCCAGGTATTCCGTGGAGCATCAAGGGCATTGAGCCCGAGCTCAGGGAAGTTGCGAAAACCGCGGCGCGTCGCTCTGGCATGACCTTAGGCGAATGGTTGAATTCTGCCATCAACGAACAGGCCGATGCACCTGTCGAGGGCGCAACTCCTGCAGCCCATACTAAAACCCACAGTTTGATCTCAACCCATCCGATTGAGCGCGCTGCCAGTCGCCTGGAAGACATCGCTGAACAGTTGGCCCGCATTTCTTCGCGCGAAAGCGAAACCGCGCACCGGCCGGTGCGTGATCCTGAAGAACAGTTTGCCTTCGCCAAAGTTTTAAGCCGCGTAGAAAGCAATGAAAAGCAAACCGTAGAAGCTTTCTCTGCGGTGAATGAACGCCTCGCCACCATCAGCCGCCAGATTACGCGCACCCAGCCGCCAAAGATGGAAGAAGCCCCAGGCTTTCAGGCCATGGAAAAGGCAGTGCGCAATATCGTTGAGCATCTTGAAATTGCCGACAAGCGCACCCGCGAGAATATGAAATCGCTGCAAGACCGTATGGGCGATATGGCATCGCGCATTTCAACATCAAACAGCGAACAACTCTTGCGCCAAGCGCCTGCCTTCAACCAGATGGAACAGCGTCTGTCTGAACTCGCCAGACGCGTCGAACAGCCACAAGTGGTTCAGCCTTCTGAGCAACTGCGCCAGGAAATCAATTCGCTTGCCGGCCGCATCGATAGTGTGCGCGAAACGTCTGAGGCTTTGGCAACACGAGCTCAAACCCAAGCGGTGCAGACCGCACAAGCCGAACTGCGCGCCATTGAAGGCCGCATCATCGGCCTCATTAATGAGGCAAAGCAATCCATCAGTGCTGCCCATGTTGGGCCAGCCGAGTTGCAGCGTTTCCGTCAAGAAATAGAGAAGGTCAACGCCCGCGTTGAAAACGTGGCCGCGACCAGCCCAAATCATGATCAGGATGTAACTGCGCTTAAAGTAGCGGTGGAACAACTTTCAACCCGCGTGGCCCAAGGCCAAGACCAGCGTCCGATTGCTGATCTTGATCGCAAGATTTTGGAAATTGCCAGAAAGCTAGAAGAAGCAGAGCTGGCCAGCAAGGCCATGCCGCAAGCCAGTGACTTGGAAAAGCGTTTTAGTGAGTTGGATCAGCGCCTGTCACATTCTCTGGCTAATCCTGCCCAGAACAATAATGAAGTTGCGCAAAAGCTGGTCGAAGTGGATGAACGGTTGGCACGCACCGAACATCAACTTAGCCATCTGCAAACCATCGAAAGCGCCATCACCCAGCTTTATGACTCGATGGAAAAGATGCGTGGCGAGAGCCATGACATTGCCCAGGCGGCAGTGGAACGTGTCACAGAGTTAAGCGCCACAAGGCCAGCACAAAATCCACTTTCACTTGCTGGCACGCCCGAAATCATTGCCTTAGAATCTGGCCTTAAAGCAGTGCGTGAAGCAGCGATGTCGGCCGACAACCGCAATCAAGAAACACTTGAAGCAGTTCACGAAACACTTGAGCAGATCGTTGCTAAGCTGACTGAGCTTGAAACCGCTTCCATCGGCCAACGCCTGTCGCAGGCCGCAGGCATGACANNTGCACCATTGGGCCAGCGACTTGACGCATTCACTCAACCAGCGACGCTGGAAGAGCCAAGCATTGAGACCGAAGACCACGCGTTTCAAAGCCACATGGACTCACGCTTTCCTGACGAAGAGCAAGATGAGCTTGGCACCTATACTTCCGCAATGGCCACTGATGCACCACCATTGACTGCGGGACCATTGACTGCGGGCGCATTGCCTGGCTTTGAGTCCGAGATTGAACCAATCTCGCCAGTGGAAGAGAACAAAGATGCAGGCATTGGTGACATCGTAGCCGCAGCGCGCAGGCTTCATCAGGCAGCACAAACCGGAAAGGTCAGTGCAACTGCAGGCTCCAGCATGTCTAAAGCCGCTGCCCGGCCCAAGAAGGGTTTTAGCTTCCCGTTCCTCTCAGCGAAGAATGGCAAGCGTGTTGCAGGTGCTCCACAAACCGAAACCGGCAACGCCCCGCTGCTTGCTGGCATTGCGGCTGCTCAAACCAATGATAGCAGCCGCAGGCGGCTGGTGTTGGTTGGTGTTTTGCTGTTGGCCTTGGCCGGATTTGGCATCAAGAACTTTGAGGCCAACAAGAACAGTGGCCCAGTGGCCACACCTGCCACCATTGAACAAACCACACCGCCCGCAGTTGCACCCCTGGCACCGCAAACCACCCAGCCAGATGTTGCACCACTTGTGCCTCAAGATNNAGCCACTGCTGATCCGGCCCAACAAGGTGCCGCAGATGGCATTGCACCCCTTGCTGATCCAATCACTACCAGCGCTATTACCGACCCCGTATTAGCGCCCGGCGATGTGGCAGTGGCTGCGCCGAACACAACTCCGGTTACGATAGAGGCGGCCATTGGGCCGGTTAAATTGCGCCAAGCCGCCGAACAAGGCGATGCCACGGCACAGTTCATTGTTGCCACACATTATTTGGAAGGCGATACAGCTGGCGTTGATTTCGCCAAGGCGGCCTATTGGTATGGTAAAGCCGCAGCCTTTGGCTTGCCACCCGCGCAATACCGCCTTGCCAGCCTCTATGAGCGTGGCAAGGGCGTTCCAAAGAACCTTAGTGCCGCCCTTGCGTGGTATGAAAAAGCCGCCGATCAGGGCAACGTTAAGGCCATGCATAACGCTGCCGTTTTGGCGGCTGGCACAGATATCGGTGCGGCTGACTATGCCACCGCCTCTCATTATTTTGCATTGGCTGCTGCACATGGCCTGAAAGACAGCCAATTTAATTTGGCGGTTTTGATTGAACGCGGGCTGGGCGTTAAGGCGGACGTAAATGATGCTCTGTTCTGGTATATGGCAGCAGCAGCACAAGGTGACACTGAGGCTAAAACCAAGGTTGATACTTTGTCCAAAACAATGACTGCAGCAACACTTGATGCCGTGCAGAACCGCTTCAAGAACTGGACGCCAGAAAAAGCCAACGATGCTGCTAATACAGTTCCAACCAATGATGCTCAGTGGAACCCGCCAAAAGCAGCCGCGCTAAGCGCGCCAGTCAGCTTGCCAAGCAATCTCAATGATCAAACTAAGACCTTGCTTGCCGGCCTTGGTTATCAAGTGGGTGCACTTGATGGCGGCCTTGATGCCCGCACTGCGAGCGCCATTCGCCTGTTCCAGCTTAAGTCAGGCATGAAGGTGACGGGCCAGGCAACGCCAGATTTGGTCGCCGCCATTCAATCCCAGCAAGGCTGATTTAATCCCACAACCGCGCAGCACCACGCACGCCCGAGTTTCCGCCATGTTTGGCGCGCTGCACTTGTGCTTTGGCCTGACCAGAGAAGGTGTAAGGCGAAATCAAGGGCGGAAGTTCTTCCACCAATTCCGGTAACGCCGACAAGCCACCGCCCATTACAAATACATCCGGATCAATCACATTGAGGATATTGGCGCAGATGCGCGCAAAGCGGTTCTGCAAGCGTTTTAGGGCTGCAAGCCCCTGAGCCTCACCCAAACGGGCGTTGGTGATGATCTGCGGTCCGACAAGTGCGGTTCCAGTCACACGCTTATAATCCATCTCAAGGCCAGTGCCTGAGACATACATTTCCGCACAACCCTGTTTGCCGCAAAAACATTTAACCGGTGGCCAATCCTGCTCCGTCATCCATGGCAGGCCCGTGTGGCCGAATTCTGCGGCTTCGGCATTGGCTCCGCGGATTATTTTTCCATCGACCACTAAGCCACCGCCAAGGCCTGTGCCAATGGTAAAGAAGGCAACCACACCGTATCCTGCACCCGCACCATCTTTGGCCTCTGACAAGGCAAAACAATTGGCATCATTCTCAACGCGAATGGGGCGGCCGATGGCAGCCACCAAATCCTTCTCCATCCGCTGGCCGTTTGCGGCTACAAAATTGGAATTACGCCACACGCCAGTTGTGGGATGGGCAGTGCCTGGTGCACCTATGCCAACCGAGCCTTGGCCTGCCTCATGCACCAGAGCGGCAATGGCTTTCACCATCGGTTCATAGGCCTTAGGTGTTGCTACACGCTTTTCAAAAATGATTTGGTCATAGCTATCAAAAACAATGGCATCAATCTTGGTGCCGCCGATGTCCACACCTATACGGCGATTAGATACGGGCATAGGCGTCATCATAACGGATGATATCATCTTCGCCGAGATAGTCACCGAATTGCACTTCAATGAGGATCACATCGCCTTGGTGTAAATTTTCCAGGCGGTGCTTGGCACCCAGCGAAATATCAACGGCTCCGCCACGGGTTTTGAGCATAACCTTATCATCCACAGTGATGGTGGCTGTGCCCTCAACCACCGTCCAATGTTCGGCGCGGTGCTTGTGGCTTTGCAGTGAAAGGCGTCCGCCCTCTTTGACCACAATGCGCTTGACCTTATAGCCTTTGGCCTCGTCTAAGACATGAAAACTGCCCCATGGCCTTTGCTCACTATATATAGGCATTGCACGAATCCCCGATTGACGGCTTGAAAGTGCCTCTCTATAAGCCCGCCATTCCCCAGCTGTGAAGGACTTATTGAAAGTCTTCAACATGCAGAAATTAAAAGTCTTAATCAGGATTCGAAATGGCCAATACATCATCTGCCAAAAAAGCTACCCGTGTCAGCGCCCGCCGCGCAGCGGTCAATAAAAACCGCATCAGCAAAGTGCGCTCTTCGGTTCGAAAAGTTGAAGAAGCCATTGTGGGCGGCAAGAAAACTGATGCTGAGACCGCATTGAAGTCGGCCACCACAGAAGTGATGCGTGGTGCCAATAAAGGTGTGATGCATAAGAACGCAGCTTCGCGCAAAGTTTCGCGTCTGACCCACCGCGTTAGGGCCATGAAGGGCTGAACCACAGGTTGAATCCAAAGGTTCAATCTAAACTATTTGTTAGAAAAAACGCCGCAGATGTTCAACTGCGGCGTTTTTTTGTCAGTCCACGGAGCTTTAATCGCAGATAAAATGTTTTATTTTCAATGTCTTAGAAAGCCGCGCCCAAGACCGACGTTAAAACGTTAGGATTCTGTTAAGATTCCGTCTCAAAAACTTCATCCGCGATGCCTGTCAGAGACCGCCCCCTGCTTTGGGTTAAAGCGTCTAAAATCATACAAATTCATAGAGTTAAAAAATCGAGCTCATCTCGACGCGCAATATCTGGTTCATCCGTGTACGGAAGTTCAATTGAATCTTGTTGCGAGAGAGTGCTGCGCTTGACTAGCGTTTTTTTATGGAGACTGTCTGAGGGGGCTAGATCCAGAACCGCCCTGCAATGTCAGGGCAAAGTGTGAGAGTCTTTCTGCTGTTGAGTTCAAGTTTTGAGTGGTTGTGGAGTTTGCTGATGCGTCTGTTTGGCATTGAGTTCAGTAGGTTTTAGTCTGGGGCGCAACAGCCCCAAAATCAAAAATTCATAACGATAATAAAAACACGACCCTTGCTTTGCGGCGGGGCAAGATGATGGGCTGACGAAAAATGCAACGCGCGGCGACAATACTTAAATCTGGAGATGCCAATGGGGCCACGCCACCTCAGCCCTTAAAGGCAAGGTGGGCGCAAGTTTCGGCACGCCTGCGCGCTGAACTTGGTGATGACTTGTTCAACAGTTGGTTTGCGCGCATGGAGGCCGAAGAGCTGACAGCAGATAACCTGACTGTTTCAGTGCCAACCCGCTTTCTGAAGAGCTGGATTGAAAACCATTATGCNNGAAGGCAACCGCGCGCAAACCACGAGCCACAATCCGCAAACTGTTTCTCAAATTCAATCTTTACTGTCGCCAGATCGCACAACCGCCTCAGATGAGGGCCAAACCTTTGACACTTTTGTGGTTGGTGCCTCCAACCAACTGGCCCATGCTGCTGTGATGCGCGTGGCAGGCATGGCCGCTGGTCAACCGTTGACGTTTAACCCGCTTTACATTCATTCGGCTGCTGGACTTGGCAAAACTCACTTGTTGCACGGGTTGGCCGCGCATATCCGCGTTCAACACCCGATGCGCAAAGTGCTGTTATTGACGGCTGAGCGCTTTATGTATGGTTTTATTCACGCCATTCGCGCGCGAGACACACTGGCCTTCAAAGACCAATTCCAAAATGTTGATGTGTTGCTGATTGATGATTTCCAATTTTTGCAGGGTAAAGCCATGCAGCAGGAATTCTGTCATGCCTTTAATTCGCTGGTGGATGCCAAGCGCCAAGTGGTGATTGCCGCTGATGTGCCACCAGCTCAGCTTGACACCATTGACCAACGCATGCGTTCGCGCTTGCTGGGTGGTTTGGTGATTGACATTGAAATGCCAGACGCAATCCAACGCCGGAAAATTGTGGGCTTGCGTCATATGATGATGATGCAAGCTGATTCAGCTGCGGGCCTGCCCGCCGAAGTCCTTGATCTGGTGGCAGAGCGTATTTCTGGCGGCGGCCGCGAACTCGAAGGTGCGCTCAACAAATTGGTGGCCTATCAGCAATTTAATCGCTCGCCCATCACATTAGATTTGGCTGGCATGGTGTTGCGTGACGCTTCTGGTGCAGCAGATACCAGCCGCATCAAGATCGAAGACATTCTCAAAATTGTGAGCCGCCACTATAACGTGGGGCGCACCGATTTGCTTTCTGCCAGACGTGCACGCGAAGTGGTTATGCCCAGGCAGATTGGCATGTATCTGGCAAAGAAGCTGACAGCGCGTTCACTGCCGGAAATTGGCCGCCGCTTTGGCGGGCGTGATCACTCCACTGTTTTACATGCAGTTCGCAAGATCGACCAGCAGATGAAAACCGATGAGAAATTGGCCCGCGAGCTGGCCCTGTTGATAAGATTGGTTGAACAGCAATAAGCTTGAAAAACTGGTGCAATTTCGCCATTGTCGCCCGTCCAAGGGGTTAGAACAGCCATGCGTGTTACACTTGAAAAGTCCGCCTTCTTAAAAGCTTTAAACCACGTGCAAAGTGTGGTGGAGCGGCGCAACACAATTCCCATTCTGTCGAATGTGATGGTGCAGGCCAAGGGCAATGAGATCAAACTGACAGCCACTGATCTTGATCTTGAGATTGTAGAGTCAGTTGCCGCAGAAGTGCTGCAAGCAGGTGCTGCCACCATGCCAGCGCATATGCTTTATGACATTGTTCGCAAATTACCTGACGGCGCACAGTTGGAACTTAATCAAGCTGGTGAAAAGGGACGCGTTTCAATTTTAGCCGGCCGTTCGCGCTTTGCCTTGCAAGCCTTGCCGCCAGAAGATTTCCCGGATCTTGCCTCTGGCGAATTCAGCAATAACTTTTCGCTGGCTGCATCTGAACTGCGGTTTTTGATTGAGCGCACGCGCTTTGCAATTTCCACCGAAGAAACCCGTTATTATCTCAATGGTATTTATTTCCATGACGTCGGCGGCAAACATTTGCGCGCCGTGGCAACGGATGGCCACCGCCTTGCACAAAGCCAAATGGTATTGCCCGAAGGTGCGGCCGGCATGCCCGGCATCATCGTGCCGCGCAAAACTGTGCTTGAGCTGGTGAAGTTGCTTGAGGGCGAAGATGCAGAAGTGGAGGTTTCCATCTCATCGCAGAAAATCCGCTTTGCATCTGGCAAATTAGTTCTAACTTCAAAACTCATTGATGGCACGTTCCCGGATTATGAGCGGGTGATCCCGCGGGGCAATGACAAGATTTTGGAAGCCGATACCAAGCAATTTGCCGAAGCGGTTGACCGTGTTTCCACCATCTCCTTTGAAAAGAGCCGCGCGGTGAAGTTGGCGCTCTCATCTGGCAAGCTATCCATGGTGGTGAATAATCCTGACTCTGGTTCAGCCGAAGAAGAAATTATAGTCAGCTATGAGCGCGATGCCATGGAGATCGGGTTCAATTCACGTTACCTGTTGGATGTGGCCGCACAAGTGAAGGCAGAGACCATGCGCTTTGAGTTTAATGACGCTGGCTCACCTACTGTGGTGCGCGACCCGAAGGATGAGCATTCGCTGTTTGTTTTGATGCCAATGCGTGTCTAAGCAGCGGGTGTCAGCCCATCTCACCATCACCCGTCTCACACTGACTGATTTTCGCAATCATGCGAATTTGCGCTTGGAGCCAACAGGCGATCTGGTTTGCCTCTATGGCCCTAACGGTGCTGGCAAGACCAACATTCTTGAAGCGATCTCTTTATTGGTGCCGGGGCGTGGGCTTCGCGCCCAAGATTTTCATTTGCTGGCCAGACTTGAGGGTATGGGCGCTTGGGGGGTGGCCGCTGAGGTCCAAACCTCAGAAGGCGAAGCGCGGCTGGGAACAAGTTTTGAAGGCAGCGCAGCAACCACGCGCAAAGTAGCTGTGAATGGTCAGTTACAAAAATCTTCCGGCATATTGGCGCAGCATCTCAAAATGCTGTGGTTGACCCCGGCGCAAGACCGCTTGTTCATGGGGCCAGCCTCTGATCGCAGACGCTTCTTTGACCGCATGGTGGCCAGCTTTAACGCTGAACATGCGGGCCATGTTTCGGCTTTTGAAAAGCTGATGCGGGAACGCAATGCACTGTTGCAGCAGCCGCGCTTTGACAATGTATGGGCCGGCACACTTGAGACCCAAATGGCTGAACAAGCCATTGCCATTGCCGTGGCGAGAAATGAGGCCGCCAACCTGCTGGCCAAACACTTTGCAAGTGGGGCAACGCAAGGCGCATTCCCTTGGGGCGTGCTGCAACTTCATGGTGAAATCGAAGAGCTGGTTGCCGCATTTCCGGCCGTGCAAGCAGAGGACGAATACGCTAAGATTTTAGCCGATTCGAGAGGCCAAGACCGGGCACAACAACGCACCACAAAAGGCCCACACCGGGCTGATATTTCTGTGCTACATGGACCCAAATCTACCCCTGCCGAATTATGCTCCACGGGTGAGCAAAAGGCCCTATTGATTGGCTTGGTGTTGGCGCAAACGCAGGCGGCAAAAGATGTTTTGGGGGCAGCCCCCATATTGCTTCTGGATGAGGTTGCAGCCCATCTCGATGAAGCCAGAAGACGCGGTTTGTTTGCAAGCCTTGCCAGTTTGGGGTGCCAAGCTTGGATGACTGGCACGGATGAAAATTTATTTGCTGAGGCAGGAGCCACAGCATGCAGGTATGAAGTGAAAGACGGAATAGTTCATGTCAGAAATTGAAAACGAACAGGCCTCTTACGGCGAACAGTCAATCAAGATCCTTAAAGGTCTTGATGCGGTTCGCAAACGCCCCGGCATGTATATCGGCGACACCGATGATGGTTCAGGCCTGCATCACATGGTCTATGA
>PLXI01000003.1 GCA_003151375.1 Hyphomicrobiales bacterium | reverse complement strand
AGTGGACTGGCAAGAGCTACCTTTGAGCTTTTCGCCGGGATGATCGAATTCGGGATGTCCCGTTCCTTGACAGGAATTGTGACCGTCACTGACCTGCGCATGGAACGGATTCTGCGGCGCGCCAACTGGCCACTTCAGCGCGTGGGCAATGTCGAAATGATCGGCACGACCCAGGCCGTGGCCGGCATGCTAGAGGTATCACTGCATGCTTTGGCATGTGTCAAAGAGGCCTGCGGACTTGAAGAACGGGTGCTCTGGGCTCCCGTTCCGCTGGCAGCGGCATAACAGTGCGGAGTTGGTCTGAATCCGAACGTTGTGGGTTCCGCCCATGACCGATACATCTGATCACAGACTGCGTAAATCCGGCGAGGCATCTGGACGGCCGCTTTGGCTGCACGCGTCAAACTATGACTACACCCAACATCTGTCGCGTCCCGGTTGGGCTTGGGAGTTCTTGCGACGGAACAGGCACTATGCGGCAGATTGGGACGCTGTTCAGAGTGAAGTTACGATGGCTGTGGGGCAGGGCGGTCCTGTGATGTTCACATTGGGTCCGTCACCCATGCAGCGTTGGGGGTTGGTTTTTCGCCGCGGCACCTGACAAAAAGGGTGACGACGCCGATATCTTCTGGGATCCGGCAATCTATGCCAACGTTTTGCACGCAAGGGCGTTTCCTGGTGGAGCGGTGGCCAATTCACCTGCTTATCGCTTAACGGAGATGTTCTCCTTCCGCCGAATTCTTCAGACGGCAGATGGAACGCAACACATCCTCTTCAAGGATTCCGGACATTGCCTTCAGATGCATATCTGCGGTGCAGATGTTACTGAACCTGTCCATTTGCTGATGGACATCATTCCGTATTCCGGTGTGCCAAAGTATCAACGGAGCGTATTGGAGAGCTTTCACAATCTCATTTCAGGTCAGATTTTGAAACAAAAGCATTTAGCTGTTGAGCCTTCGCAGCAAAGGCTCTGCACCGCTCTGCGCATCCTCGATGCACGCCTTGCGGGAGCGTCCTATCGCGACATTGCAGTTGCGCTATTCGGGCTCGGCCGCGTCAACGAGGATTGGAGTGCACCCGATGAACATCTCAAGAATCGCATCCGGCGGGCTGCGAAACGTGGGACGTTTCTCATGGACGGAGGTTACAGGACACTTCTGAGATGACCGCCATTCAATTGCTACCGCGAAGTTGCCCTGTGACATCATAGGTTGTCAGAGAGCAACGCAGGTTCAGGTTTCAAGCAGGGATTGGTGGCCGCATTCCGCCAGCCAACGGGCCCGTTTGAGATGGCTCTCAAGCGCCCGATAGGCGCGATGTGGTTCCTTTTCGGGATCAATCATAAGGATGTTACGAGCCATCTCATCATCGCTTTCACCTTCACCCGCGGCATAAAGAAGGGAAAGGTACGTTGCGAAGTGACACCGGTCATAGTCAGTAATACCTTCTGCCTCAGAAAGTTCAGCGGCTATTTCCTGTCCGTGAAAGGTTGGAACCATTCGAATTTCCTTTCTCGCGGTATTTGGTGCCATTAGTGATTACCCTTGTTGTCGACGGGCGGTGAAACAGTCTTACATATTATAGTTGATAAACTCAATCTCAGTAATGCGCTCTCCATTGGGCATGGATATGCGCAAACTCGTTGGCGGAAATGTTAGGCGGGTCAGAGAAAAGACCGGCCTCACTCAAGAAAAACTGTCTGAAATTTCTGGTTTCAGCCAACAATACATAAGTGGATTGGAGCAAGGTCGTCGCAACCCGACCATAGTTACGCTTTATGAACTATCGCAAGCGCTCGGTGTGAGTCACATCGAATTAATGCGCGGTCGAAAGGGTGATTGAGGGTCTTCCCTGTTCATCCTGGTCCAACCGAAAATTTGCGGGACAGGCCATATTCAGACAGTCGGGCGCCTCCGCTACGCGGACCGGGCTGGCGTGAACCGAGCCCATCTGCAATATTAAACCGAGCTTAGAGTTCGATGGTCTCGGCCCTGCGGGCTTCATCCCTGGCGCAAGCTGCAAGCGAACTTATAGTGGTTGTTTGGACGCAGCTGCGCTGCGGCTTTTTTTGAAGAGCCGAACCGAGTCGCGGGTGGGCGTCGCTCCCGTCTAGGCCCGCCGCGGCGGGCCGCAACTGCGCACGATCACAAAGATTGTAGGTTTCGACAAAGCCTGTAGTTGTGCAGTCCTTCGCTTTGCTACGGCCTGACGGTGCGGCCCACCTTATTCGGCGGGCCTCTTTGGTCGCTCTTCGCCGCCCACCCGCTTTGTCGGGTTCGGATGCGGGAGAGGAGGGTCAAAGATGGCCAAGGGCATTGCGAGAGATAACCTTTATACCGAAATCACCATCAAGATCATTGCCGAACTTGAACAAGGCATCGTGCCATGGGTGCAGTTTTGGACCAATGGCAGCCAGCTTTGCCCTTTGGGACTTCCAGTCAATGGCCTGACGCGGCGCAGTTATTCCGGCATCAACATTTTGTTCTTGTGGTCTGCCCTTGAAGAGAAGGGCCTTGTCTCGCCCTATTGGGTAACCTTCAAGCAATGCATCGCCATGGGCGGCAGTGTCAGGAAGGGCGAGAGGGGAACTCATGTTTATTTTGCCGACAAATTTGTGTCGGAAAAAGAAAAAGCCANNATCTCATTCCTTAAACGCTATACAGTATTCAACACCGACCAATGCGAGAGCCTGCCCAAGGGACTGATTGCGCCGCCTGTTGCGCGGCCAGAGCGTGAACTCGTTCCCGAAGCCGAAGCTTTGATTGGGGCCACAGGCGCAGATTTCCGCATTGGTGGCGATCAGGCCTTCTATGTGCCGAGCGAAGACTTCATCCGCATCCCTCACCAGACTGCTTACATCGAGCAGATCAATTACTACCGTACGGCCTTTCACGAATTGGGTCACTGGACAGGCCACAAGAGCCGCCTTGACCGTAACCTGACGACCAAATTCGGCACACAAGATTATGGCCGCGAGGAACTGGTGGCCGAACTAGCAACGGCCTTTGTGTGCGCTTCGCTGGGCATCATCCCCACCGTCCGTCATGCCGATTACATCGGCAATTGGCTGCAAGTCTTGCGTGAAGATGCCAAAGCCATTGTGCGGGCGGCAAGTCTGGCCTCCAAGGCTTGCGATTTCATTTTGGCTTTTAAGTCAGAGCAAAACACCCATTCAAATATGGAGCAGGCGGCATGAATGCCACCGCTCCAATTCCCTTCGAGACGGAAGCCACCACCCTTGGCCCACAATCACTTGTACCTGGGGTGCGGCCTGTTTCGATGAAGGCGCGGCTTGAGGCGCTGGCCGCGCATCCATTGGTATCCGATAGGCTGCAAAAGCCCTGTGACCTTGGCCTTTTTGACGAGGTTGCACGGAACCAGTTGGAACTGTTCAGCGCCACAACCCCAAAAACTTAAGGAGTAAGACCCATGGAACTCATGCATATCCCCCTCTCAGAACTTAAAATCGCCGCCACCAATGTCAGGCATGGTGTCAGGAAAGCCGACTTCAAAGACTTGATGCCGAGCATTAAGCAGCGCGGCATTCTACAGCCGCTCTTGGTCAGACCCAATGGCCAAGGTTATGAGATTGTTGCAGGCCGCAGGCGCTTCCTTGCCGCCAGTGCCTTGGAACATGAAGGCACTGTTATTGAAGCCTTACCCTGTGCGGTCATGGCCAAAGGCGATGACGCTTCTGCTGTGGAGGCCTCACTGATTGAGAATGTCGCGCATTTGCCCATGGACGAAATGGATCAGTTCGAGGCCTTCCAACGATTGTTAAAGGAAGGTCGTTCAATTGAAGATATTGCCCATGTCTTTGGCGTGACTGACCTCACGGTGAAGCGCCGCTTGGCCATCGCCAATCTCCATCCCAAGATCAGACAGCTTTACCGTGCCGAGGAGATTGACGCCGAAACTTTGCGAGCGCTCACCCTTGCCACCAAGCAGCAGCAAAAGGATTGGTTGGCGCTTTGGGATGACGAAGGACAGAATGCCCCCATGGGCAACCATCTTAAAAAATGGCTGCTGGGTGGCGAGAATATCCCCACCAGCGTGGCGCTGTTTGATCTCGCCCTCTATCAGAGCGAGATCATCACCGACCTGTTTGGCGAAGAGAAATTCTTCGCCCAGCTTGAGGGCTTCTGGGCCTTGCAGGACAAGGCCATTGCGGCCAAGCGTGATGAATTCTTGGCCCAAGGCTGGCCACGTGTGGAAATCATGCCACGCGGTGTGCGCTTCTATGAATGGGAGCATCAGAAAGCTGCCAAGCGCAAAGGTGGGGCGGTGTTTATTGCTGTCTCGGAACGTGGTGAAGTCGAAATCCACGAAGGCTATGTCACCCGCGATGAAGCCCGCAAGGCAGAGAAAATGGAGAGAGGCGAAGGCCCTAAATCTAAACCCACCAAGCCCGAACTCTCAGGCCCAGCGCAGAACTATGTTGAACTGCACAGGCTTGCCGCCATCAGGTTGGAACTGTTGAACCACCCGCAAATGGCGTTACGCTTGGTCTTGGCCCATATGATTGTTGGCTCCAATCTTTGGACGATCAAGCTGGAACCCATGAAGCCTGTCAAGCCTGATATTGTCGCTTCTCTTGCCGCCAATCCGGCGCAGGTTCAATTCGGCGAAAGGCGCAAGGAACTGCTTTCCCTTTTGGGCTTTGATCAAGACCGAACTGAATTGATCAGGCCCAATGGTGATGATTTTGGCTTGGCCAGCGTCTTTGTGCAGCTGCTCAAATTGTCGGAAGAAGAAGTGCTTCGCTTGCTGGCCTTGGCCATGGCTGAAACCTTGGCAATTGGTACAGCCGCCTCGGAAGTGGCTGGTATCGTGACAGGGGCAACCCTCAATGACTGGCGGCCCGATGACACGTTCTTTGACCTGCTCAGCAACAAAGAAGTCATCAATGCCATGTTGTCTGACATCGCTTCACCAGCCATTGCCGACGGTAACAAGGATGAACCCAACAAGATCAAGAAGGCCATCATCAAAGACTTCATACTTGGCCAAGGTGGCCGCGAACACAAGGCGGATTGGCTGACTCCTTACTTCCAGTTTCCGATCAAGACCTACAGCGAACAAGGTGGCGTTGCGGTTTCTGACAAGTGGAAAACCGTGGCAGTGGCATTCGGCATTTGAACTACTTTACCTTGTTGCCCAGTGGCAGGCCTTCTGGCCTGCCATTTCTTTTGGCGCTGCATTCCTTGCAAAGTGCAGTACCAGAATGTGTGGGCCTAGTCGTTAGGGTTACCGATCAAGTTGTAAACTCCGCATCCGTCTATACGTGCGACACGGCCCAGATTGGCATAGAGCTTGTGCGAACCAAATTTAGTGGCGCAAGTGAAAAGCTCACGTGTTCTTTGCCGAACGTTTCGTCTTTCGTCATACAGCTAGCACCAATGCCAATGCCTTGAATCAGAAGGCAGTACGGGCGCTGCGCATCATTCATCTTATCAGCATTGAGAGTGGTTCAGACTTCGGCGCGGATTGAGATGGTGCGGTTAAAACCCAAACGACCACGCTCTTGCTCGGACTTGTCACCATCGAAATCATATTCACCTCCATTGGCTTGATACTTTCACGGGCACCAATCACCGGCTCTGTGTGCATGACCTATGGCCGTCCGTCCTCGCCCCGAAACCCGCAGACCCAAGTATTTTCCCCGCCGCTAAAGCGGCTCCTCGCGGGCGCTGCGCTTCAAAATACTTGTGTCTGCGCGTCCTCCACTGCGTTGCGGCCTTGTCAGGTTCAGGCTGCGGGCGGCGGCCATCTCCGGTCACGCATCGCCGGGGAATGGTTCCCAAGCGAAGATCAAAATGGAGACGAAAATGACTGCAATCGGTTATGTCAACAAACAAGAGGATGGCCGCTATCTGGGTTCCATCCGCACCATCTCAATCCGCGCCGAAGTCGAGATTATCCCCAATGCCAACAAGACAGCGGATGCACAGCCTGACTACCGCGTCTTGACCCAAGGCATCGAGATTGGTGCAGGCTGGACGAAGAAAGGCGAAACCTCTCACAAGGAATATGTGAGCCTCGCACTCGCTGCTCCCGAATTTGGCCCGCGCAAACTCTATGCCAATCTGGGCCGTGCCGCAGGTCAGGACGATGACACGCTTTACGCCCTGATCTGGAATCCCAACGACTAGACCTACACAATCTGGCTCCGCAATTTGCAACAATTGCGGAGCCAATTGACTCGCCTAGGGCGAGTTTCGATATGAACAACGACCGTCAGACTCGAATTTGATTCATTTCCTCGCTCGCGCAGTTGAGTGCAGCCTTGCGCTGATGGATGGCGGCTACCGCGACCTCCACAGGGTGTCCAAAACGCTCTTTTGATCTTCGACACTCCCGCAAATCATGCAAGCGCGTGAGACTCCAAGCATCGCCAAGAGATGCAGGAGAGACCGCAATGTCCAATGATTCCAAATCACCATTTCTAACTGTTAACGAAGCCGCAACCTATCTTCGTCTCAAGAAACGCACCCTCGACAATATGCGCTGGATGGGCACTGGCCCAAGGTTCCGCAAACATGGCGGGCGCATCTACTACCACGAGGAAGAACTCAAAGAATGGTCACTCAACAGCCGCCGTAACTCAACTTCGGAGTATTGATCATGGCCAATACAACGAACGTCAGGCGACTCATGTTGATGGCGATTGTGCTTGTGGTTGCAATCGCCATTGTGATCGTAATCTGGCTTATTCCGCGTCCCTTGTTGATCTGGAACGCGTCAAAAAGCGTTCCGATTGGCTGGTATTTTGTTGAGCATCGCCAACCCAAATTACACGAAATCGCAGTGGTCAAACTTGATAATTGGCCAAAAATTTATGCTTCGTCGCGAGGCTATTTGCCGATGAATGTCTGGTTGCTGAAGCCTGTCGCGGCGCTGTCGCCAGCAATAGTTTGCCGCTTCGGACGCTACGTATTTGTGGATGGAAAACTGATTGCCCGCGCCAAATTATTTGATCGTCAGAATCGTATTTTGCCACGCTGGACGGGCTGTCATGCACTCAGTTCCGATGAAGTTTTTCTCATCGCTCGCCACAAGAATTCCTTCGATAGCCGCTATTTTGGGTCGGTCAAACTGAACCAAGTCTTAGGTGTTGCCCGTCGCCTCCGTTTCCCCTTCAAATGAATTTGCGAGCAATTTGGAGTGGGTGGAATCGGAAAATTTTTGAGGGCTCCTGTAATCAGGCAAGCATGAGCGCCGTATTTTTGGGTAGCGGCGCAGCTAACATTGGAGTCAAAACGTCTGCGAGACGGCAGACAAATTGGAGACTTTGATCATGGACCATTATGCTGGCCTCGACATCTCACTTGAGGAAACTTCTGTTTGCATCGTCGATGGCGATGGAAGAGTTATCCGCGAAACTAAGGTTGCAACCGATCCCGTTGCTCTTGCCAAAGAGCTTGCGGATAGCAAAATAACTCTGAAACGGGTTGGCCTTGAAGCATCATCCTTGGGTGGATGGCTACACGCGGAACTAACGCGCAGGGGCTTTCCGGCAATCGTTGTTGAAGCCCGACATATGCGCTCGTCACTCAATGCCCAGCGCAACAAGACTGACCGCAATGATGCCCGTGGTATTGCCCATATGATGCGCATGGGCTGGTTCAGGGCCGTTCATGTGAAGAGTCCCGAAGCCCAAAGGCTACGACTGTTGATTGCCAACCGAAGGCTCCTGAAACGCAAATTGATCTATATCGAGAACCATGTACGCGGTGCGTTACGCGCCTTTGGCCTGCTTGTCGGAACTGTGGCCCGAGGCAGTTACGAAGCGCGGGTTCTTGAGTTGATTGCCGATACCGATGTTGCCTTGAAGACCTTTATCATGACCATGCTGGAGGTCCGAAAGGCTGTGATGAGCGGTTACAACTCGCTGCACAAAGCTTTGATTGACATTGTTGCGGCCGATCCGCTGTGTCGCCGCTTCATGACTGTCCCGGGGGTTGGGCCTATCGCAGCACTTTCGTTCAGGGCCGGTGTAGATGATCCCTTGCGCTTTACGAGTTCCAGAGCCGTGGGTGCCCACTTTGGATTGACGCCGCGAAAGTGGCAGTCAGGAACCATTGATATTGATGGAAAGATCACAAAGCAGGGTGACGGAGATGTCCGCACTGCACTCTGCGAAGCAGCCGGAAGTATGCTCATGCGCTCCAAAAAGTGGACAGCGCTGCGGGCTTGGGGTTTGCGGATTGCCAAGCGCACCAGCATGAAGAATGCCATGATCGCGGTTGCTCGAAAGCTGGCCGTTATCCTTCACCGTATGTGGATTGACGGTTCTGAGTTCATGTTTGCCAAGGGTGCTGCGGTCCTCGAAAAGCGCGAGCTCGCGGGTACGATGCCTGAATAAAATACTCACTGACAGCCATAATGAAAGTCATAAGTTGAACATCCATTCAAACCAAATCCCGAGTTCCACGCGCGTGGAAAGCACCCCTGGCGGGGTCGCTGGACGGGGTATGTCCGTTATCTTGCCTGCTACCTTCTGGCAACAGAATGAGTGCGCTGTGAGTGCTTGGACTGCCCCGTTACCTAATATCGAACGAAGAGCATGAGAGGGCCCCGGAATTATTCCAAGTGCCGATCTCGAAGTAACGCATGAACCGCCAGCCGGGGTTGTTATGAGACGCGAAGAAACTCAGGAATGAAGTACGGAATGGATGAGTGAGGATCGCCATGAATGAATTGTAGTGCACGATTCAGCACACAGATCTTGCCTGATTAGTAAGGCAAGATAAAAGCTGTGACGGTAGATTGGGTAGAAGTCTTTGAAGTGATTAGATCGAAGCACCAGCATCAGCAACATCGATGCCAGTACATTGCCGCCAAAGTCTTGATGTCGCCGCAGTTTTCGTGCAGCCTCTTGAATTCAGAACGCGAAGAACGATGTGCACCCCTGATTGCCACTTCATCATCTTTGCGAGGTTCTCACGTCACATTCATTTACACCCAAGCTCGGTCGTATCGGCTGGAAGCATGGCACAAGGCTTGATAGTTACATCAACAAAGTGACGCGGGCAGTTCAAGCCGCTGGTCATGTGAACGGAAGCAGGCAGAGTTCGTACTCGGGCACGAGGATTGGCAGGGGCAGCGCCTTTGGAACATTGGCCGCAGCAGGTCTCTATCCCGGCGGTCAGCGCCGCGTCATCGTCAAGGCACGGATCACCAAGTTCAAGGCGGGTCAATTGGGCGCGGCCCGCGCGCACTTGCGCTATATCCAGCGTGATGGCGTGACACCCGAAGGGGAAGCTGGACAATTATATGGGCCAGAGACCGATGCCGCCAATGGCACCAGCTTCCTCGATGAGTGTGAAAATGACCGCCACCAGTTCCGACTCATCGTGTCACCCGAGGACGGCGCTCAGCTCCATGATCTGAAACCGTTCATCCGTGACTTTATGGCCCAGGTCGAGCGCGACTTTGAAACGAAACTCGATTGGGTGGCCGTTGACCATTACAACACGGGTCAGCCCCACACTCATATCGTTATCCGAGGCAAGGACGACCGTGGCGATGATCTGATCATCACAAAAGACTTCATGTCCCATGGCCTGCGAATGCGGGCACGCGAGTTTGTAACGCTGGAACTTGGTCCAGAAATTGAACACGACATGACACTCAAACTTGCCCGTGAGGTAAATGCCGAGCGCTTCACGCGCCTCGACCGCGCCCTCTTAAAACATACCGACCGGGGCTATCTAGTGGTGAGCGTCATGCCGCCCGAAGACCGAACCACTCATGCCTCCCATATGGGCCGCCTCAAGAAATTGGAGTCCCTTGGTCTGGCAAAGGAAAGGCAGACAGGCGTTTGGCAAATGAGTTCTGACATCGAAACCAAACTCAGATCGCTTGGCCAACGCGGCGACATCATCAAGACGATGCATCGTTCCGTGAGGGAAGCAGATATTGAGCGTCCGGCAGGCAGCTTTGCCATGTTTGACACCACCAAGCCGAACAACCGGATTGTGGGTCGTGTGGCAGGACTTGGTCTCACCGATGAAATCAATGACCGCCACTACATCGTTGTCGATGGTGTAGACGGTAAAGTTCACTATGCCGATGTCGGGCATCTAAGGCCGGAACTTGTGCCGGACAAGGGCATGATCGTTGCTATCGAAAATAAGTTGGTCGAGGGTAGTGAAAGGCTGCGCACCAACTTGCGTATTCTGTCCTATTTCAACCTTGAAAAACTGGTTGAGGCCGAAGGGGCCACTTGGCTCGACAAAGAATTGCTGAACAAGTCAGCGGAACGGCTAATAAGGAATGGATTTGGTAACGACGTTGGTTCCGCGATCACAAGGCGGCGGCAATGGCTGGTTGCTCAGGGCTTGGGCATCATGGATTCAACTAATACGTTCCAACCTCAGCCGCGCATGTTGGAACAGCTTCGGCAGCGCGAAATTCGGCAGACAACACAAATCCTGTCGAGCAAACTTGGTTTGACGCATGAACAGCCGGTCGATGGCGAACGAATTGAAGGAACCTTTAGTCGCTCAATAAACTTAGCCAGCGGCAAATACGCCATGATCCAGAAGTCGAAGGAGTTCACTCTCGTGCCTTGGCGGCCCGAGATGGAACAGTTCATAGGAAGGTCCTTGTCGGGAACGGCGAGCAGTCAGGGGATCAACTGGGATTGGAATATGAAGCGCAGTCAGGGCTTGGGGATTTCATAGGAACGGCAGAATTTGAACCACCCCAGGACTGGGACTGAATACAAGCGGAAAAGGGCTTTTTCTGGCAATTTTGGTTGATCTTTAGGTTTATTTGTATACTTATATATAACCATATATATCATTATTGGATATTTATAAGTTGACATACACGGAAATGTGGATATGTATACGTATCCAATCAGTCCTTCGCGCAACCTTATAGGTTCCCAGATGAGCGTTAAATCAATCGTCCAACAGCAATATAGCAGCACAGTTGACAACGGTGCCACCAATCTCGCTGGTCTCAAAACACCACCAGAGGGATGGCTGCGCACAGTTCGCAGCGCCCTTGGCATGTCTGGTGCTGAGGTTGCAAAGAGGCTGGGGGTTACCCGCGCGCGCGTCACAAAGGCCGAACACGCCGAACTTACCGGCGGTATCACCCTGAAATCCATGCAGGCGATGGCTGAGGCCATGGGATGCCGTTTCGTCTACGCGGTAATCCCATCGTCAGGTCGCATCGATGACATCATCACCGCCCAAGCCCGAAAAAAAGCCTTAAGTCTTGTCGGCACAACCAACACGCATATGGCTCTTGAAAACCAGAAACTGCCGGACGACAAGATATCGCTGGAAGTTGAGCGCCTCACCCGCGAGATTGCACTGGAAAGACCAAGTGATTTTTGGAACGATAAATGATTGCGAACATGCAGTACCCGGAAGGAGCGACTCCGCTTGATCCGAACGAGCTTGATGGCCTCAAGCATAAGCACATAACCACGCAGGGCGAGCTTGATCAACTCGAACAGGCCAACATCAGCTCTGGTCTGCGCTGGCTTGGCCGTCAGCGCGCAGATGTTTTGACCGATGATTTTGTAATTGCCCTGCACAAGCGCCTCTTCGGGGATGTTTGGGATTGGGCTGGTAAGTTTAGGAACACCGGAAAGAATATCGGCATTGATCCTCTTCATATTCCGGTCGCCTTGCATGCCCTTATGGGTGACGCGAAGTATTGGGCTAACAATAAAACTTATTCGGCGCTCGAAGCTTCTATTCGGTTTCACCACAAACTTGTTGAGATTCATCCGTTCCCCAATGGCAACGGGCGCCATGCGCGAATTATGGCCGATGCAGTTTTGGAGCGTGTCTATGGTGCCCAGCCCATTGATTGGGCAGGTGGGCACGACCTTCAAAAGATGAACGTCAGGCGCATTGAATACATTGCGGCACTAAAAGCGGCAGATGGCGGCGACTACGCTCCCTTGCTTGCTTTTTGTAGCGCCTAAATAGACCCTGACTCATTTCCTTCTCGCGTTTTCCCGCCTTTCCCAATTGAGCAAATCGACTGTTTGCAGCGATGCTTAGGCCACATTCCAGAATGATCTGGTTTGTGAACCGAGTAAACGCAAATGTCGCCGACCAAGATTCTCATAGGGCAGGGTTGCAGCGTTGTTGCGATTGTGGCGGGAGGCCTTTGGGCTTCGACCCAATGGACGGCAGCGATGCTGGGCAACCAACCACGGCTTGGTGCGCCGCTCACATCGGTTCTCGGCCAACCCATCTATGCACCATGGCGACTGTTTGAATGGTGGTATGCCTATGAGGCTTATGCACCAGCCGTATTTCGCAAAGCTGGGATGTTTGCGGCAGTCAGTGGCATTGCCGGAACATTGGTCGCCATTGCTGGTTCCCTTTGGCGGGCAAGACAGAACAAACTGGTCACAACCTATGGCTCAGCCCGTTGGGCCAATGTCGAGGAACTGAAGTCTGCAAAGCTGTTTTCCGGACATGGTGTGTTTCTCGGCAAACTGGGCCAAGCTCATCTCCGCCATGATGGACCAGAACATGTGCTGGCTTTTGCACCAACCCGTTCTGGCAAAGGTGTAGGCCTTGTTATTCCCACCCTGCTGACTTGGCCGCATTCCACAGTCATCCACGACATCAA
>PLXI01000099.1 GCA_003151375.1 Hyphomicrobiales bacterium | reverse complement strand
AATCATCGAGGGCCGTTTGATTGCTGATGGCGATGCGCCGTCGAAATTCGAAGTGGGCGCAAGAATCTTTCACGATAAATTTGGCTATGGTGCGGTAACAAAAGTTGAAGGCAACAAACTCACCATCGACTTTGAAAAAGCTGGCGAGAAAAAGGTGCTAGATAGTTTTGTGGTGCGCGGATGACTCCCAGCCAGAACCGACAATATCTGCCAGCAATTGATCATCTGCGTGCTTTTGCGGCGTTATTGGGTCAGAAATTGTAACAACGACTGGCCCACTATAATCTTAATTACAAATGCGTGCTTGTTGTCTGGCTTTCATCAAATTGCCACATGAGGAGCGCAGCGGTTTGCTCAGCATCTAAGCGCGCTTGCTGCTCCGCATGGCGCATCCTGCGCGTTTATGCTAAGCTCACAATTGTTAACCGTTGTTTTGTCTTAACCTCAAGAGACGTCAGGAGTTAACCCCATGGAAAACATCCAAGAAACTATCACAGCCCAACCTTCGCGTGATGAACGCGTAGGCCTGCTTGCCTATCAAATTTGGGAAGAAGAAGGCTGTCCCGATGGCAAAGCCGAAGAGCATTGGCTTCGCGCTTGCGAGATGGTTGATGCAGAACTCGCCTTCGCCGAAAACCAAGAGCTGCCAGAGTGGCTAGACCGCCAAGATAAAAAACCTCCAGTGGTTGAAACACTTAAGCCTTCACGCCGTTCGGCAGCCTGAACTGATTCACCCATCGATCAATGCGGAGATTTTCTGTTCCCCGCATTGCGTTTTTTTGCCCTGTCCACCAATTGCAAATTTATGATTGCCAAATTTTTTAAATAAGTCAGGATGCCGCCCATGCGGCTGGAGACGGCCGCCAAATAACAGAGCGGCTCATAAGAGCCGACACGTAATAATGGCCAAAATGGCCTGCCCGTGGGAGGAGCAACAATGGAACTCGAACAAAGAACCATGAGCAAAGTCAGCTGGCATCTCGTGCCATTCCTGATGTTTTGCTATTTCATCGCTTATCTTGACCGTGTGAATGTGGGCTTTGCCAAAGCCACAATGATAAAAGACATTGGCATCAGTGATACTGTTTACGGCGGGGCCGCAGGCATCTTCTTTATCGCTTACTTCTTCTTTGAAGTGCCCAGCAATTTAGCGTTACACAAATTCGGCGCACGCAAATGGATTGCCCGCATCATGTTCACCTGGGGCTTGGTGTCTGGCGCACAGGCCTTTGTTGTAGGTGGCTTTAGTTTCAACATCGTGCGCATTTTATTAGGAGTGGCCGAAGCCGGTTTCTTCCCTGGCATCATATTCTTTTTAACGCTGTGGTTTCCAAGCGCATACCGCGCCCGTATCGTTGGCCTGTTCATGTTTGCCATTCCGATTTCAACGGTGATAGGCTCGCCTTTATCGGGCTTTATCCTCAATTTAGAAGGTGTTGGCGGCCTGCATGGCTGGCAATGGATGTATATCATCGAAGCTGTTCCTGCGCTGTTGATGACTTTTGCTGTGCTGTATTATCTCACCGATCGCCCATCAGACGCAGCTTGGCTTGAACCTAACGAACGCGCTTGGCTGCAAAACCGTCTCAACGCTGAAACAACTAACCGCGAGTCTTTTGTCAAAATGACTTGGCTGCAATCCATGCTTGACCCACGGGTCATTGCGCTGGGCTGCGTTTATATGGCGCTGAACATCCCACAATATGGCTTGAGCTTCTTCCTGCCGCAGATCGTGAAAGATTTCGGCGTAAGCAATGTGCAAGCTGGCTTCATCACCGCCATTCCTTATGCGGTGGGTGGCATTGGCATGATCCTGTGGGGCCGCCATTCTGACAAAACCGCAGAGCGCGTATGGCATTGCATCATCCCTTTCATCGCCATGTTGGTGGGGCTTGGGCTTGCTGCGATGATCGCTGATCCGACGCTGAAAATGCTGGCAATCTGCATCGCCGCTTGGGGCTTCTTTGCGATTCTGCCGGTGTTCTGGACATTGCCAACCGCTTTCTTAAGTGGCGCAGGTGCAGCAGCCGGTATTGCAGCGGTGAACTCCATCGGCAACTTGGGTGGCTATTTCGGCCCGCAAGTTTTTGGCTTCCTCAAAGATCAAACTGGCGGCAACACCGCAAGCTTGATCTTCCTTGCCTGCAGTGCTGCAGTTGGCATCGTGCTGGTCTATGCCCTTGGGCACAATCCAGCTTTGGAAAAGCCTGCCGCGCAGAATTAAAATCAACAAAAAAACCCATCCTCTGACACGGAGGATGGGTTGCAACGGAAAATCTGACTTGGGTCCAGTCTTCCGTTCCGGGGAGGAAGTCTTAAGCGGAGGCAGGTGCGAATTTCAGCGCCACGCCATTCATGCAGTAGCGCAGGCCGGTAGGCTTCGGGCCGTCGTCGAATACGTGGCCNNTCAGCGCCACGCCATTCATGCAATAACGCAGGCCGGTGGGTTTTGGCCCATCGTCAAACACATGGCCCAAATGCCCACCGCAGCGGCGGCAATGCACTTCTGTGCGGTCACCAAACAGGCTGGTGTCATCTTTTGTATTGATCGCATTGGGTAGATGATCAAAGAAGCTCGGCCAACCAGTGCCACTTTCGAATTTCGTTTCTGAATCATAAAGCGCCAAGTCACAGCCAGCGCAGTTAAACACGCCTTTGCGGTGCTCATTAAGCAAAGCCGATGTGCCCGGGCGCTCGGTGTC
>PLXI01000258.1 GCA_003151375.1 Hyphomicrobiales bacterium | reverse complement strand
TTTTGCATTCCAGTTGGCGTGAACATTGGAGCATCGGCCGAGATGGCAGAAGGTGCTACAGGCTGACGATGATGTGGTGTGTTATCGGGATGGGAAATGCGACCAGCGTGCATCAGTTGGATATAAACATGACCACCTGCTTTATGCACTGCGTCTGTTACTTTTTTCCAACCAGCAACATGTGCGTCCGTATAAATGCCAGGCGTGGTGGTATAACCTTGGCCGTCATCTGAAGGCTGCGTTCCTTCGGTGACCAAGAGGCCAAGCGAGGCGCGCTGGGCATAATATTCTGCGGCCAGATCGCCAGGCGTGCCATCCGCTTTTGCGCGGCTGCGCGTCATCGGAGCAAGCCCCAAGCGATGCTTTAAAT
This sequence comes from Hyphomicrobiales bacterium, assembly GCA_003151375.1. Taxonomy (GTDB): domain Bacteria; phylum Pseudomonadota; class Alphaproteobacteria; order Rhizobiales; family Aestuariivirgaceae; genus Aestuariivirga. The sequence continues at coordinate 10,347 of PLXI01000258.1, read as the reverse complement.
TCATTTTGCCGATTTTAACGGGTTGCCATAACATGTTCATTTTACTGTCCTTTTCTGAAACTTTGGGTGCGACTCTATTTGCCGCCACCCCGTCCATGTGGGCAGTCATAAACTGTAATACAAGTAGATACATATAATTGTTTGCACGGAGCAGCCATGCGAAAAATCATGAACAATGAAAGTCTATTTTTCGTAATGCTCCGCCACTAGCGTGTTCAACAACCTGACACCCCAGCCCGAACCCCAGCTTTGGTTGATCGCGGATTTGGAACTGTCCATTGCCGTGCCAGCAATATCCAAATGTGCCCACGGCACTTTGTTGACAAAACGCTGGATGAATTGTGCGGCCGTGATGGAGCCGCCAAATCGCCCCCCAATGTTTTTCATATCGGCAATGTCGCTGTCGATCAGTTTATCATAGGCAGCCGACAAAGGCATGCGCCAAACTTTTTCGCCCGTTGTGTCGCCAGCTTCGCTCAAGCGCGTGGCCAATTTATCATCGTTGGAAAACAGACCGGCATATTCCTTGCCCAAGGCCACCATGATGGCGCCAGTGAGTGTGGCTAAATCCACCATGAATTTCGGTTTGAATTTATCCTGCACATACCAGCATACATCGGCCAGCACGAGGCGACCCTCAGCATCGGTGTTGAGCACGGCGATGGTTTGCCCACTCATAGATTTCACCACATCGCCCGGGCGTTGCGCATTGCCGTCAATGGCGTTTTNNGATAATAGCACCAATCACGTTGCATTTGGCTTTGCGTTTGGCCAGTGCATGGATGAGCCCGGTAACAGCCGCTGCGCCACCCATGTCGCCTTTCATGTCTTCCATACCAGCGGCAGGCTTGATGGAAACACCGCCGGTATCAAACGTCACACCCTTGCCAACAAATGCAAGAGGGGCCTGATTTTTCTTGCCACCATTCCAGTGCATGACCACAAGGCGCGGCGGGAATTTTGAGCCTTGCGCGNNAATACGCCCAGCAGAGCGTGCATGCCGAGCTTTTCCATGGCGGGCATGTCAAGCACTTCAACTTTCACACCCAATTTGGTGAGCGCCTTGGCGCGCATGGCGAATTCCACCGGGTGCAAGATATTGGCTGGTTCATTCACCAGATCGCGTGCCAGATGCACACCTTCAGCTACCGCCGCAAGTGGCGCATAGGCCAATGTGGCCTTGGCTGGATTGGTACAAGCCATGGAGATTTCTACCAAGGGTTTTGGCGCATCGGGTTTTTTGGTTTTGTATTTGTTGAAACTATAATTTCGCAACTGCGCACCAGAGGCCAACAAGGCTATCGCCTCATGGGTATCAATGCCTTTCAGGCCTGAAACTGTTGCAGCCACATGGGCATTTTCCACTTTTGCTGTCAGCAAAGCTGAAGCCAATGTGCCGCCACTCAACTCAAGCTCACGCGGCGTAAGTTTAGTGGCTTCCCCCAGTCCAATAAAAATCGCCCGCTCAACACCCTTGTGAGGCGCTAAAATCTCAACCTGTTTGTCACGCTTTCCAGTGAATTTGACGGCCTTGAGGGCTGCAGCGAGTCGTCCGCCTGAGGCCTCATCCAGAGCCTTTGCTGCAGGCGGTAAAGCTTGGCCGTCCGTTATCATAAATACTTGGTTAGCTGCGTTTGTCGGAAATGAGGCTAGAAAGCTGATTTTCATGCGAATCCTTGAGGTTTGAGCCACGTTAGACAGCCGTTAACATTGTCGCAATGGTTTAGGTCGCAATAAGAGTTAACGCTTTGCTAATGCCGTGAATTTCGCTACACCATTGTTACGTTTAGTGAGGTGACTGGTTGAGAGACCAAATTACAGCCAAGTGGGGAGGCTGGATGGGTGGAAGCTTTGGTTTCCGCACAAGCCTTTTTGCTGCTGTTGCGACCCTTAGTGTTTTGGCCTCTACCCCTTGCGCTAACGCTATCGAAAACAAGCCATTTGTTGCGCCGATAACATCCACGCCGCCCGCTGGAACGCAGGTTAATGTTGATGCCGATCAGATGACCTTTGATCCCAACACGCAAATTGGCACGGCAAGTGGAAAAGTTCATCTGACTTATGGCCCCTATACGCTGACGGCCACACATGTGAAGTTTAACCAGAAGACTGGCACATTTGATTCCGATGGCTCAATCATGGTGCGTGAGCCTAATGGCAATGTATTGCTGGCTGACAGCATGGAGATGCGCAATCGCTTCCGCGACGGCTTGCTGCACCGGATTGTCGAACTTTTGAACAATGACGCAACCATTACGGCTGCTACGCTGGAGCGCAAAGGTGGATTTATATTCGTTTACAAAAAAGCCACTTACACCGCTTGCAAAAACGACATAACCCGCCATGGGCATCCGGTTTGGGAAATTGAAACTGATCAGACAATCCATGACACCAAAACCCATGATCTTTATCACAAAAATCTGCGGCTATTTATTGACGGCACCCAAGTTCTAGCATTGCCTTATGTTCATCTTCCCGATCCAAGTGTCACGCGCCGCTCGGGTTGGCTGACACCGGATTACAAATCCAGCAGTGTTTATGGTGCTGGCGTTGTGACACCTTATTTCTGGGCTCTAACACCTTCCACTGATCTCACCTTGCGCCCCGTGTGGACCACAAAACAAGGCCCGGTTGCGGATGCAGAATTTCGTCAAAAGACCGAGACTGGCGCCTATTCAGTGCGCGGGTTTGGAGTTTATCAATTCCAAGATCAACCTTACCCTGAAAACGGTCCATGGCGCGGTGCTGTTGAAAGCAATGGCGAATTCAAAACCGCTGCAAATTGGNNGCCGGCTGGAACGGCACCTTTGCCACGGACCGAAATTTCCTCAACACTTATGGCTATGACGGCAGACCCTATGCGGTGAATGATCTGTACACCACTGGCCTGTGGGACCAAACTTACATCTCCGCCAAAATGCTAAATTTTGGTTCGCTCGATTCAAGCGTTAGCCATAATGTAACGGCAAATTTTGGTTCGTTCGATTCAACCACTGACCCAAATGTATTGCCCTATGCGATGCCCTTTGTGACTGGTGAAACCATCAACCGCAACACCCCCATTGGTGGCCAGTTCGATTTGACATGGAACGCTTATTCATTGAACCGCGCCGTTTCCGCCACGCCCTTTGCCACCGTCAATCAAGGCACAGAGCAAACCCGCGCCACCAGCCAACTCAACTGGCATGAACAGTATTATGGCGGAGCTGGAACTGTGTTCACGCCCTTTGCCAATATTCGTGGCGACATGCTGACCGCTGACAACGTGCCCGGTGCTGCAACCACATCAACCACGGCGACGCGCTTGCTGCCTGAAGCAGGCTTTGATATGCGCTGGCCATTTGTTTCGCAAAGTGCACTTGGACAAAGTGTGGTTTCTCCAGTTGTTCAGTTTATTACCTCTGCAAATGAAGGCGATACAACGGCCTTTGGCAACGAGGATTCGATCACGCTCAATCTTGATCATACCAATCTATTCTTGGCTGATCGGTTTAGCGGGATGGATCGCTATGAAGGGGGCACGCGCGCTGATATTGGCGTGGCCTATTCACTCTTTGCCAACAATGGCGGTCTGGTCCGCGCCAGCTTAGGCCAATCCATTCACATCGCTGGTCAAAACAGTTTCGTGGATGGCTCTGGGCTTGCTGATAACGAGTCAGATTTTGTTGGTTCATTTGTGGTTCAACCCAACAGCAATTTAAGCTTGGCCTATGAAGCACGGTTGAAGAATGATCTTTCGGCGTTCAATCGGCAGGAAGTCGTTGCTAGCCTTAGTTTTGACAGGTTCTCGGGCTCATTGTCTTATCTCGATTTCGCCGCGCAACCTGACTATGGGCAACCACTTCCTACCCACTGGGTTTCGGGCGATACCAAATTGGGCCTCGGCCGTGGATGGAGCTTCTTTGGCGGCATGACTTATGATTTCACCACCTCAATTATCACCCGCAAAACTGCGGGCTTTGAATTTGATTGCCGCTGCATGAATTTCAAAGCCTACTATGCGGAAGTACAGGACTCCATCACTCTGGGCACGGATGAGCGCTTAATGATGTCTATTGAGCTTGCCACGCTGGGCAAAACCAGCGCGTCGCTGGGCTTGACTTCACTAGGCTTCTAACATGAACCGTTTCATTTTTGTTATCGCCTTCGCATTGGCCGTAGTTTTTGCGCCGCTGCCGTCATTGGCACAAGAGGCCGTCATAGCGATTGTGAATGATCACCCAATTACCAATTTTGATATTGACCAACGGATCAAGTTGATGGGACTGCTGGGCAGCAATGATCCAGCGCGATTAGCGCGTAAGGTTGTCCTCAACAATCTGATCGATGATTTTGTGAAAATCGACGAAGCAAAGCTTCTGAAAATAGATCCGACAACCCAAGATTTAGATGAACGTCTGGGCAATATCGCGCAGGCGTTGAAAACTGACCGCGCGGGACTGGCAAGCAAACTCACCAGCTTGGGCCTGTCGGAGGCGAGTGTTGTCCAATATTCGGCGGCACAGATGTCTTTCTCGCGGCTCTTGCTGGTCAAATATCATGTCAAACTTACAGCGAGCCCGGCGGATGTTGACAAAAAACTTGCTGAGGTGAAGACCGAGCTACAAGGTCGCGCCGCGCAAATGGAAAAAGACCCAAGCCGCCAGCCAGTACAAGTTTTGCAATTGCAGGAAATTAATTTTCCAGTCGATGGCACTGACCCAGGGCTGTTGCAATCACGCGCTGCTGAGGCAGGTCAAGTTGCGCAAAAAATGAAATCCTGTGCCGGCTTCAAGGAGGCCTCGGCAGGCATATTCAATGTGCAACTTGGCAAGAAAATTGAGGCTGATGCTCGAAAGCTGCCGCCAAAGATGCTTGAAATTATAAAGCAGCACGGTGTTGGCCACGCGGTTGGCCCCATGCGCTATGCCGGGGGCTTACAGCTTTTGGTGCTCTGCGGTTCACGCACCGTTACACCACCACCAGTCAGCGTGACAATGCCAACGCGCGAACAAGTCGAAAGCGTGGTATTGAATGATCGTTACACCGAAGCTGAAAAGCAATACACTGCCCAGATGCGCAAAGAAGCGGTTATTGAATATAAAGATCCGAGCTATGCGCAATGACGCGGCCCCCTATCGCACTCACTTGCGGTGAGCCAGCCAGCATAGCGCCAGAAATCACCGCCAAGGCCTGGGCGGAATTACACACAGACGATGCAAACTGTTTTTTTCTGATTGGTGACGCACGGGATTTTGTGGCGCGGATTTTCCAAGCGGGAGTGCAAATCCCTGCTACGCAAATCGAAGATCCATCCCAGGCCCATGAAGTGTTCGGCTCTGCAATTCCGATATTGGATGTACCCCAGCCCAAAGCCTCACGCGCTGCTTGGATCGACACACGCAATTCACAGCATGTGATTGATGTGATCAAGCTGGCGGCAAGTCTGTGTCTTGACGGGCGCTGTAGCGCGTTAGTCACCAACCCAATTCATAAGGACGCACTTTATGCTGTTGGCTTTCGTCATCAAGGCCACACAGATTTTTTGGCCAGCGTTGCCACCACGGCTGCCGCCCCCATTCAAGAAGTTATGATGTTGGTGGCAGGTGGGCTTCGCGCTGTGCCCGTCACCGTGCATGTGCCGTTGGCGCAAGTGCCAGTACTGCTCACCACTGAGGCGATTGTGGCGCAAGCGCGCGTCGTGGCGCAGAGCTTGCAACACTGGTTTGGCATTATCCATCCAAGACTATGGGTGACGGGGCTTAACCCTCACGCAGGTGAGAATGGTGCCATGGGGCTTGAGGATAAAACCATCATTGAACCAGCTGTGGCCCAATTGCAGCGCATGGGGCTGGATGTCACTGGGCCAGTTCCTGCAGACACAGCTTTTCATGCTGAGGCGCGTGCCAATTACGATGCCATTTTATGCATGTATCACGATCAAGCGTTGATCCCGGTCAAGACGCTGGATTTTCATGGTGGGGTGAATGTGACACTCGGCCTGCCCTTCATCCGCACATCGCCAGACCATGGCACAGCGTTGAATTTGGCGGGTACAGGAACGGCGCGCGCTGATAGTTTGATTGCGGCGATTAAATTGGCGGCTGATATGGCGCAGCGTTCCACATGAGTGATGATGGCCTGCCGCCGCTGCGCGAGGTGATTGAGGCCCATCAGCTGGGTGCAAAAAAAGCTCTGGGCCAGAATTTTCTGTTTGATCTTAATCTCACGCGCCGAATCGCCCGCGCCGCTGGCCCGTTTGAAAATCGCACTGTCGTTGAAATTGGGCCGGGGCCAGGTGGCCTCACCCGCGCATTGCTGGCTGAAGGCGCAAAAAAAGTGATCGCAGTGGAGCGTGACCGCCGCGCACTTCCGGCCTTGGCAGAAATTGCCGCACACTATCCCGGCCGCCTGCAAGTTATCGAGGGTGACGCATTGGAGATTGATTGGCGCGCGCTGCTTGATGGGCCGGCGCAGATTGTGGCTAATCTGCCCTATAACATTGCCACACCTCTATTGATTGGTTGGCTGACCGACGGGCCATGGCCGCCATGGTTTTCGTCCCTCACTCTCATGTTCCAAAAAGAAGTGGCGCAACGCATTGCGGCCAAGCCCGATGAAGAAGCCTATGGCCGTTTATCAGTCATCAGCCAGTGGCGGTGTGAAGCCAAGAAGCTGTTTGATGTGAATCGTTCAGCTTTTACACCACCTCCCAAAGTTACAAGTTCCATTGTGCAGCTTGTGCCACGGGCGGTTTGCGAGCCAACGTGTGAAGTGGGCAAGTTGGAGCGTGTTACAGCGGCTGGATTTGGTCAACGCCGCAAAATGTTGCGGCAAAGTTTGAAGTCAGTGTTTGCTGAGCCAGAAGCGGTGTTGGCGAAACTCGGATTAGACCCAACGGCCAGGGCCGAGACTTTGCGTGCAGCAGATTTCGCAAGACTGGCGCTGGAGTTGTGAGTTTTACAACTTCGCTGTCAACTCACGCACAAAGCCAGCGAGGCCCACTTGGCGTTTGCGTTTCAATCGTTCCGCCTGCAACACGGCGCAGACTTCGCTGAAGGCCTTTTCAATTTCGGAATTAACAATCACATATTCATATTCCGCCCAATGGCTGATTTCATCAGGGGCTTTGGCCATGCGCTTGGCAATGATTAAGGCGCTGTCTTGCTGGCGATTGATGAGCCGGTCTTGCAGCGTTTCTGCATCGGGCGGCAGAATGAAAATCCGCACCACATCATCTTCCATGGCTTGGGCCAATTGCTGTGTACCCTGCCAATCAATATCAAACAGCACATCGCGCCCCGCAATCAATGCTTTTTCAACAGGTGCTTTGGGCGTGCCATACATGTTGCCGAAAACCGTTGCCCATTCCAGCAATTCGCCACGCTGCACCATTTGGGCAAACTGCACTTTAGAGAGGAAGTGATAATCCTCGCCTTCCACTTCGCCTGGCCGCTTTGGCCGCGTGGTCACTGACACCGACAAGGTGATGTTGGCATCAGTGGCCAGAAGCTTGCGCGAGAGTGTCGTCTTGCCAGCGCCAGAAGGTGACGACATCACGAGCAAAAGCCCGCGTCTTGAAATCACCGGTTTGGCGGTTGTCTTATTCAATGTTCTGAACCTGCTCTCGCATCTGGTCGATGACGGTTTTGAGGTCAAGACCGATTGCGGTCAAGCCCGCATCACCCGCTTTTGAACAGAGCGTATTGGCCTCACGGTTAAACTCTTGCGACAGAAAATCGAATTTACGACCCACAGGCTCCCGTGATGCCAGCAATAATTTGGCAGCTGAGATGTGAACCCCAAGCCGATCAAGCTCTTCTTGTATGTCTGCCTTGGTGGCCAGAAGGGCTGCCTCCTGCGCGAGGCGCTGCTCATCCACCATGCCCGCTTCCAGCAAGCTCGCCACTTGTTCGCGCAGCCGTGCCTTGATGGCATCGGCTTTGCGCGAAGGGTTAGCAGTCGCGCGTTGGTGAAGTTCAGCGATTTGATCTAGCTGGGCGCTTATGATGGCCGAAAGTTTTGCACCTTCGGCTTGACGCGCGGTGGCCAGCGCTGCAATCGCCACATCCAAAGACTTCAGAATTTCCTTGTCTCTGGCGGCCAAGACTGTTTCATCTGTCTGCGTTGCGGCCATTTCCACAACGCCCTTCATGTTCAGCAATGCTTCGGTAGAAATATCTGGCCCGCCCACTTGCTTTTGCAAATCCTTGGCCAAAGCCACATAGGCCTGAAGCACATCACGGTTGATCGCAAGTTTGGTGGCACCACCGATTTCAGTGACGGTGAGGTTCACCTGCACATTGCCGCGTTTTAAAACCTGCGCCAAGGCCTGACGCGCCTGAATTTCCAAATGGTCAAAACCCGTGGGCAGACGCAAGCGCAAATCCAGCGATTTGCCATTCACGCTTTTGAGTTCCCAAGCAAAAGCCTGTCCGTCATGGCTACCGCTCGCACGGGCAAAGCCGGTCATTGAGGTTATCGTATGAGATGCAATCGTCATGGAAGTGGTGGCTTCTTCAGTTTCTTTTTTGGCGTTGCAACTGGCGCTGGATTAGCTGGCGGCGTTGCATCTGGCACAGTAACAGTGTTGGACAATGGCGCTGTGGTGGGCGCCGCGGTCGGCGGGGCAACGGCGGGCTTTACCGACAGTGCAGGATCAGCTGATCCATTCAGACTACGCCATTTTTTCACATTGGCATTGTGTTCTTCCAGCGTTGAAGCAAAGGCATGGCCGCCAGTGCCATTGGCCACAAAATAGAGATACGGCACATTGGCCGGATTAAGCACCGCTTCAATTGCTGCCTTGCCGGGATTGGCGATTGGCCCGGGCGGAAGTCCGTCAATCACATAGGTGTTGTAAGGCGTTTCGCTATCAAGGTCATCTTTGGTGATGGGGCGATCAAGCTTGCCCGCTCCGGCAACAATTCCGTAAATTACGGTAGGATCAGATTGCAAACGCATGTGCTGTTTGAGCCTGTTGAGAAAAACCGCTGCAACTTCAGGGCGCTCTTGGGGCACACCAGTTTCTTTTTCCACAATAGAAGCAAGGGTGACGACATCCTCTTTGGTTTTCACCGGCGAGCCGGGCTGAATTTGCGCGGTAACATTTTCCAAGATTTTGCTTTGGGCTGCTGCCATGTCCGCCAACAGCTTGTCACGGGGATAACCTCTGGTAACAACGTAAGTTTCTGGCAACAATGTGCCTTCGGCTGGAGTGGCGCTGACTTGGCCATCAAGCTCTTCCTGCTCATTCAGGCGGTTCACCACCATCAAGCTGGTCCAACCCTCAGGGATCGTGACTTTGTATTTGACTACGTCACCACGGCCCAACATTGAGAGCACCACCGCCATGCTGGCATTGGCTGGAAATTCATATTCGCCGGTTTTTAAATGGGCATGGCGCAGTTGCTCATCCACCAAAGCGGCCGCCGAAAACAGGCGCGTGCCTGAGATAACGCCCTCTTGTTGCAACTGGGTTGCAATGGCGAGACGATCTGCAGTTTTAGGAATTTGCACAATTTTCTTGGCCGCAAGCGGGCCAGATGCTGAGAGTGTAAACCCAGCCCAAGCTAAAGCGCCAACGAGAACCGCACCAATAAGAACAATAAGTCCAAACATCCGGATGATGACACGCCAGAACGAGCGCTTGCGGGGTTTAAAGCGCACAGGCTCTGACACGCGGGTAATGGGATCTTTATCTCTCACCACTGCGCAAGGCCTCCTCAGCTTTTAACCGGTTCACGCGTGGCGGCGCATGATCAGGCTGGCATTGGTGCCACCAAAACCAAATGAATTTGACAGAACTGTGTTGATGGCTTTTTTCTTGGCAACCTTCGGCACCAAGTCAATTGCTGTTTGCACTGAGGGGTTATCCAAATTCAAAGTTGGTGGACATATATTGTCGCGCATCGCCAGAACCGAGAAGATCGCCTCAACCGCACCTGCCGCACCAAGCAAATGGCCAACAGCTGATTTGGTGGAAGACATTGAAATTTTTGAGGCCGCATTGCCCAGCAGGCGTTCAACGGCTTTCAGCTCTATCTCATCGCCCAAAGGCGTTGATGTGCCATGGGCATTCACATAATCGATTTCTGTGGCATCAATCTGGGCCCGGCGCAAAGCCGCTTGCATACAACGGTAAGCACCATCGCCATCTTCACTAGGCGCGGTGACGTGATAGGCATCGCCNNGCACCGCGCGCCTTGGCGTGTTCCAAACTTTCCAGCACCACAATGCCAGCACCTTCACCCATCACAAAGCCATCACGGTCTTTATCATAGGGGCGTGAGGCGGCCTTGGGGTTGTCATTGAAATTATGTGAAAGTGCCTTGCAAGCAATGAAACCCGCTATGCCTAAACGACCGA
>PLXI01000230.1 GCA_003151375.1 Hyphomicrobiales bacterium | reverse complement strand
TTGCGATAGCCAAATCGCGACAGGATTTGTGGCAATACAAATTTTAGACTCATCGCGGCAATTGGTTGTGGGATGATCAGCAATGCCGATTGAACGGGGGTAAAACCAAGCCCTGATTGATACAGTAAGGGCAGCAGGAATGGCACGCCGCCGGCCCCCAATCTTGTAATAAAGCTGCCACCAACGGCCACCCTGAAGGTGCGGATTTTGAACAGTGCCAGTTGCAACAGCGGCGTTGCCTTTTTGGACGCGTGGATCGCATAAGTGGTCAGCAGTAAAATTGAAACAAGCAGAAGGCCCACAATCCAAGTTGTTGGCAATGAATGCTCACCGAAAACCTCCAAGACGTAAGAGAGCAGGGCCACTCCGGTGCTGAACAACACCAGGCCGATCCAATCAAGTGGATCGCTTCGCTTGGCGCGGTAGTCCGGAAGATAGCGCAAGACGCAAAGAAATCCGGTTATACCAATCGGAAGGTTGACAAAGAAAATCATGCGCCAGGTGAAGTAGTGGACAATGAAACCGCCAACCACTGGGCCGAGCATCGGCCCAATGAGTGCAGGAACTGCCACAAAGCTCATCGCGCGCACCAATTCATTCTTCGGGAAAGTGCGAACCAATGTCAGCCTCCCAACCGGCACCATCATGGCGCCGCCCAAACCCTGCAAGACACGGAATGCAACCAATTGATGGATATCGGTTGAAAGGCCGCAGAGCAATGAGCCCATTATAAATAGACCTATGGCAGTGGAAAAAACCCGCCTTGTGCCAAAGCGATCAGCCATCCAACCGCTTACCGGAACAAACACGGCAACACTCAATGTATAACTGCTCAACACAGACTTTGTGCTTAACGGCACGATATGCAAAGCTGCAGCCATTGCAGGAACTGCTGTGTTGAGAATAGTTGTGTCCAATGATTCCATAAAAAACGCCACTGCGACAAGCCAAGGCAGCAAGCGTTTTGGATCAAAAGATTTAGGTGAGACAATGGGTTTGGGCAGTGCCATACACACCGCATATTTTATATTTGATAGGTGTACAAGGTGCCCGTATTGCACAAAGGCGCGGGTTTCTTCTGTGGCTCTGGTTGATGCCGCAATTGCTGCATAATCTATGTGCTATGTCCGGAATAATTGAGGTAATATGTGGAGATGATGATGCGTTTGGTTTTAACTTTAGTTTTGTGTCTTGGGTTATTTGTCTCGCCATTGGTGGCCGACACCACTGCGCCAACCGCATTGCCGCAGAGCCGCCCGGACATGCTGCTCAGTTTTGCGCCTTTGGTGAAGCGCACTGCGCCTGCAGTGGTGAACGTTTATGCCAAAACCATTGTGCGCCAGCAGCAACAGGCCAGCCCCTTCGATGATCCGATTTTCAAGCATTTTTTCCCACAGTTGCAATTGGGTCAGCCGCGTGAGCGTGTAGCCAATTCGCTGGGCTCCGGGGTGATCGTTGATAAGAGTGGCATAATCGTCACCAATAACCATGTGATCAGCGGTGCCACTGATATTCGTGTCGCCTTGGCTGACAAACGTGAGTTTGAAGCAAAAGTGGTGTTGGCCGACGAGAAAACCGATTTGGCGATTTTGCGCATTTCAGTGAATGATGAAAACTTGCCGATCTTGCCGATAGGGGATTCAGATCAGATGGAAGTGGGCGATTTGGTTTTGGCCATTGGCAACCCCTTTGGCGTGGGCCAGACGGTGACCAGCGGCATTGTCTCGGCATTGTCGCGCAATGATGTGGGAGCGAGCGACTATCAAAGCTTCATTCAAACCGATGCCGCCATCAACCCCGGTAACTCTGGTGGGGCCTTGGTGAATATGAAGGGCCAGTTGGTTGGCATTAACTCAATGATTTATACCCGCACGGGCGGTTCAGTGGGTTTGGGATTTGCAATTCCAACCAATTTAGTCGCTACAGTTTTGCAGTCTGCTGTTTCTGGTCAGAAATTGGTGCGGCCATGGTTTGGGGGCACTTTTCAAAATGTCACGCCAGATATCGCAGAGGCGCTTGGCATGTCACGACCTGAAGGTGTTTTAGTAAACAAATTAAATAGTTTAAGCCCGCTTGCTTTAGCGGGAATTCAAGCCGGTGATGTGATCTTGGCGATGGACGGAAAGTCTCTCGAAAACGCGCAGGAATTCCATTACTTGTTGGGCCTATCCCATGTGGGGGATCAAAAACTGTTGGAAGTGCAGCGTAACGGCGCACCGCATAATTACTCCGTAGCCTTGATTGCCGCGCCTGAAACTGTTGCGCGCGATGAGCAAATACTGAGCAGCCCTGCCGCCATGGCTGGCGTGACGGTTGAGAATCTTTCGCCTGCGGTGACATCTGAATTGGATATGGATGATAGTGCATCAGGCGTGGTGGTAAGTGCGGTGGCAAATGGGCCAGCGCAACAATTCTTTGCTAAGGGCGACATCATCCGCACTTTCAATGGTGTTAACATCGATAATGTTCAGACCTTGTTGAAAACTGCTCAGCAAGCTGGGCGCGGCCTAACCATTATGATAGAGCGCGGCGCTCAAAAACTATATCTCAGGCTGGGGTGATGACCAGTCTGTTTGAAGCAGCAGGAATGGATAAA
>PLXI01000250.1 GCA_003151375.1 Hyphomicrobiales bacterium | reverse complement strand
AAACCGCAACTTTGATTTGCTTGACCGGAACGCCTGTTAATATGGCGGCATGTTCATTGCCGCCGATTGCGTAGAGATACCGGCCAAATCGCGTCCAACGCAGCACAAACCCGGTAATCAGCGCCAGCACGATCATATACATAACTGGATTGGCGATGCCGAAAAACCATGCGCCCCCACCAAGCGCGAGAAGCTTTTGATGGTCAGGGCCAAACTCAAACACAACCGTGTTGCCAGAGGCGACCATGGCCAAACTTCGAGCAATGGACAAAGTGCTGAGCGTTACGACGAAAGGCGGCAGCCCAACATAGGCAATTAATATGCCGTGAAATAAACCCACTGCAAGTGCTGACGCAATTGCGGCAGCGATGCCGACTTCAATATTATATCCAGCGTGCATCACAACGCCCAAAACCATACTACTAAGACACAAAACCGAACCGACAGAAAGATCAATACCGCCTGTAATGATGACCATCGTCATTCCCAGCGCGACTATGGCAACAAAAGTTACGTTCCGCGTAATATTAAAAAGATTTTTGGGCGTAGCGAAAGAATCCGTTGCGAATGATAAAAATACACAAGCGAAGAGGACGGCAATAAATACCCAAAACGTTTGGCTGTTGAAAATGCTCGCATGCCAACTTTGCTGTTTCTGATCAATTGCGTTATCGAGCGTCGTCATTATCCTAGGCCTCTATTGCTTTGAGAATTTATTGGGATATTTCATGCCTTCACTATTGCACCAGTGATCAGACCTGTGACTTCTTCAGGAGAAGTCTGGCTAATCTTTTTATCGGCAACTTTATTGCCTCTACGCAAAACAATCACCCGGTCTGCAACGTCAAATACGTCGGGCATGCGGTGACTAATCAATACCACAGCAATCCCTTGGTCTCTGAGGCGACGAATAAGACTTAAAACTTCAGCCACCTGGCGCACTGAAATGGCGGCTGTCGGCTCGTCCATCAAAACTATCTTCGAGTTGGTCAATCTCGTACGCGCAATTGCAACGGCCTGCCTCTGCCCGCCGGACATTTTTTGAACCAAGTCTCGGGGGCGTGTTTCTGATTTTAGTTCGGTAAAAATTTGTCCCGCGCGCTTGTACATCGCCGCGTAATCCAAAACTTTTATTGGTCCAAAGTTTCGGCTCAACTCGCGGCCAAGAAATACGTTTGCCGCCGCAGTCAAATTATTGCACAACGCCAAATCCTGATGGACAATTTCAATTCCATGTTGCCGAGCGTCTAGCGGGCGATGCAAAATCAGCTCACGGCCTTCCATCTGTATGGTGCCATGGCTCGGCCTAAAATTGCCGGCGATCATCTTTACAAGAGTTGACTTTCCGGCCCCATTATCACCCATCAAACCAACAACTTCGCCGGCGTCTAATTTGAGGGATACGTCGTTAACCGCCTGAATGGCCCCGAAATGTCTTGAAATATTTGAAAGTTCCAAAATGGCCATGAATTCCCGATGCCCGATTTTCGTAAAATGCCTAAGGCTGATTTTTATTTGTAGTGAGTTTATGTGCCCTCCTCAAAATTTAGCCATGGCCACAAACGCTTGTCAATCAATTGTCATCGATTTATCAAAAAATTGGAGAATTGAACTTTCAAAACCCCCTTTTCTATGTTAGTCGGTTTGGCGTTCTTTGGCTTCGTACTTTGGCCTTAGGACTGAATACTTAAAAACACATGATCTGTTTGAACAAGCAAAAAGCTCATAATTGTTAAATGTATCTCTCCGCTTGGTAATCTTGCAGATCCAATTGATGGATGTTTAATGTCCATCGCAACAAGGGAGAAATAGGATGAAAAAGACACTTATGTTGGTATTGGCTGCTACCGCGCTTGCATTTGGTGCGGGCGATGCTCTAGCTAAAAAGAACTTAGTTATTGTTGTGAAAGGCTTGGACAATCCATTCTTTGAAGCCATCCATCAGGGCTGTGAAAAATGGAATAAGGAGAACGCAAGCTCAGAATACGCATGCTTCTATACTGGCCCTGCATCAACTTCTGATGAAGCTGGTGAAGCGCAGATCGTTCAGGATTTGCTCGGTAAGCCTGATACGGCTGCCATGGCGATTTCGCCATCAAACGCCAAGCTGATTGCTCAAACGATTAAGACGGCAAACCCCTCAATACCAGTGATGACGCTTGACGCAGATTTGGCCAAAGAAGACTCTGCTCTTCGCAAGACCTATCTCGGCACTGACAACTATTTGATGGGTCAGCGCATTGGCGAGTATATCAAAAAAGCCAAGCCAAAAGGTGGCACGATTTGCACAATCGAAGGAAACGCTGGTGCAGATAACATTTTGCGCCGCGCCCAAGGTATGCGTGATTCACTTACGGGCAAAACCGGACTTGCTGCTTTGGCAGGCGAAGGTGGTTGGACGGAAGTGAAAGGTTGCCCCGTATTCACCAATGATGATGGTGCTAAAGGAGTTCAGGCGATGACTGATATTCTTGCAGCAAACCCTAAACTCGACGCATTCGGCATTATGGGTGGTTGGCCACTGTTTGGCGCGCCACAGCCATATCGCGACTTGATCAAGCCTTTGGCTGCAAGACTTGCAAGCAACGATTTTGTTATCGGTGCTGCCGATACGATTGGTGATGAAGTGGCAATCGCAGGCGAAGGTTTAGTCACGGCACTCGTCGGCCAACGCCCATTTGAAATGGGTTATAAGGCTCCGACGGCCATGATTTCACTGATAAAGGGTGAAAAAGTTGCAGATCCAATTTTCACCGGTCTTGATGAATGCACGAAAGACACTGTTGCAACTTGCATTCAAAAATAATTTACAACCTGTGGCTTGCGGTTGACCATACCTCCAGCTGCTGCAAGCGATAATCTTAGAGCCGACAATTGGTATCATCCGATTGTCGGCTTTTTGTTACAGCAAAGATTTTTGTTAATGGTCACTCGCAATGCACCCTTTGCGTTGGCTATTAAATATGTCGCAATCACCAAACCAACGCCTGAGCATTTTACCATTTCAATTTTATTGAATACCATCTACATCGGCGATCATGAAAACACGCGTATTAGGTAAAACCGGTTATCACGTTTCAGAAATCGGGCTCGGCACATGGCAGCTTGGCGGAGACTTTGGCCCGGTAAGCCAAGACGCCGCAAACGAAATTTTGAGTTCTGCACGTTCGCTTGGCGTAAACTTCTGGGACACAGCCGATGTCTATGGCGCCGGCCTATCTGAGAGCCGGATTGGCTCATTTGGCGACAAAAAAAATGTTTTCGTAGCAACCAAGCTTGGCCGTGGGCCGCAGTTTGAGGGCATGACCAAGTATAATAAAGCACGTGTAAGAGAGAGCTTGCAGGGCTCACTCCAAAAGCTTCGCGTTGAGACACTCGACTTGGCTCAGCTCCACTGCGTCCCCACCAACGTACTGCGCGATGGCGAAATCTTTTCCATCATGGACGACATGCAGGCCGAAGGGTTGGTGCGCCACTGGGGCGCAAGTGTCGAAAATGTCGAAGAAGCACTTTTGTGCCTCAAGTACCCCGGCCTCTCTAGCCTGCAAATAATCTTCAACCTTTTGCGACAAGACTGCGCATGGGAAGTGTTGCCCAAGGCAAAGGCTGCAAATGTGGGTGTCATTGTGCGTTTACCCCTTGCCTCCGGCCTTCTCTCCGGCAAGTGGACAAAAGACACGACCTTCCCCGCCCAAGATCACCGTAACTATAACCGCGACGGACAGGCATTTAACGTGGGCGAGACTTTCGCCGGCTTGCCATTTGGGAAAGGCGTTGAACTCGTGGACAGTGGTCTAAAANNGGATACTCGACCATGAAGCAGTTTCAACGGTGATCGCAGGTGTGACTAAGCCCATGCAATTGCGTGGTAACGTAGAGGCCTCCGCGCTTGCGCAGCTCACACCTGATCTTCACACGCAATTGAGTGCTTGGTACAAAAAAGACGTCAGATCCCACATCCGCGGTTCTATTTAAAAACGCCGCGCAGCGTTTCCAGCATGTCATTCTGAGTCAAATTCATATGCAGTGGTGTTACTGAAATCTGTTTGTTGAACACCGCAGCAAGGTCTGTGCCAACAGGCGGGTTGCCCTTATCGCGCTTAAAGCCCAACCAGAAATAAGCCCGCCCGCGCGCATCAACACGCTCGTCCACCGTCAACATATTTTGGTCACGCTTGCCCTGCGTGGTGATGACAGTGCCTCTCACTTCATCTGACCTGCAATCCGGAAAATTCACATTCACCAAATTACCAGAACCAAAATCCAGCTTCAGCAGTTTGGCCACAACACTTGGGCCGTGGGCCCGTGCCACGCCGTAAGTTTCGCCATTATCATAAATGCCAGTGCATTGCGAAAGGGCGATGGATTTGATGCCAAGGGCGGTTCCTTCCATCGCCGCAGCAATGGTGCCGGAATAGGTCACATCATCAGCGATATTTTGCCCGCGGTTAACACCAGAGAGAATAAGGTGAGGCAGTGCTGGCATAATCTTGCGAACCGCCATAATCACACAATCCGTTGGCGTTCCCGTCACTTCATAGTGACGACCACCAATGTGGCGGTAACGCAGCGGATCAGACAACGAAAGCGAATGCCCTGCCCCTGATTGCTCATCGGCTGGTGCTACCACCCAAACATCATCACTGATGGTTTTAGCGATCTCTTCTAATGCCACCAAACCAGCCGCGTGAATACCGTCATCATTGGTGATCAGGATTCGCACAGCTTAGGGTCTCATAATCACAGACATCCCGCCCATATAGGGCTGCAAGATTTGCGGAATTGTGACAGAACCATCTGGGTTCTGGTAATTTTCGAGCAGCGCCACCATGGTGCGCCCCACAGCAAGGCCAGAGCCGTTCAGCGTATGCACATAACGCGCCTGCTTGGCATCAGCGGCCTTGCACCGCGCATCCATGCGCCGCGCTTGGAACTCACCAAACTGGGAGCAGGACGAAATTTCACGAAATGCATTCTGCCCCGGCAGCCAAACTTCTAAGTCATAAGTTTTGCGTGTGCCAAAGCCCATATCTCCGGTGCATAAAAGCATGGTGCGGAAATGCAACCCTAAGCGCTTCAATACTTCTTCGGCGCAACCCAACATCCGCTGATGTTCGGCTTCGGCCTGCTCTGGTGCGACGATTGAAACCAGTTCCACTTTCGAGAATTGATGCTGCCTTATCATCCCGCGTGTATCGCGCCCAGCCGCACCCGCTTCCGCGCGAAAGCATTGCGTATAAGCCGTCATGCGCATTGGAAGCTTAGCTTCATCCAACACCTGTTCACGCACCAGATTGGTCAGCGATGCCTCAGCAGTTGGGATTAACCAAAGGCCGGACGTTGTCTTGAACAAATCCTCGGCAAATTTCGGCAGTTGGCCGACGCCATACATCGCTTCATCGCGCAGCATATAAGGCGCATAGGTTTCGCTGTAGCCAAATTCATTGGTGTGCATGTCTAGCATCATCTGCGCCAAACCGCGCTCCATGCGTGCAAGAGCGCCCTTCAAAACCACAAAGCGCGCACCCGAAAGCTTGCTGGCAATTTCAAAGTCCATCAGTTTTAGGCCTTCGCCAATGTCGAAATGTTGCAAAGGCGCGTAGTTATATTCGGGCTTCTTGCCCCAGCGCGAAACTTCCTTGTTGCCATGTTCATCGGCACCATCGGGCACTTCAGGCAGCGGGATGTTGGGGATCACGCTTAGCGCATCATTCAACTCTTTGGTCAGAGCCCGTTCGCTCTCTTCACCGGATGTAATCTGATCTTTGAGCGTGGCCACTTCGGCTTTCAATTTATCCGCCAGAGCAACATCTTTTTTGCCCATTGCCATGCCAATTTCTTTTGACAAAGCATTGCGGCGGCTTTGGGCGTCCTGCAAACCTGTCATCACTAAGCGACGCTTTTCATCCAGCGCAACCAAAACCGATGACTGTGCAGCCAATCCGCGTCTTGCAAGGCCCGCATCAAAAGCGGCAGGGTTGGCAACAATGGCTTTTATATCATGCATGGTGAGATCCTATATCTTGCTCCCCTATAGTCGCAAGAACGGCCAGTCGAAAAGACATTAGTTATGATGGCTAAAGGCGGCCCCGCCGACATGATCGCCTGCGTGAATGCCAAGCTTATGCGTCAGCCCGCCCGCCACCTCGATAACGTCAGCAACAGGCTCGTCCACCCCAATCACATCCAAAGACTCTGGCTTGGCGTTCTCAGCAATACTCACGATAGTGCCATCGCTACGCACAAAGATCATATCGAGCGGAATAACAGTGTCTTTCATCCACATCTGCACTTTTTGCGGTGGGTCAAAATCAAACAACATGGCGTGGTCTGGGGCAATCGACTGGCGGAACATCAGGCCTTGTTCCTTTGCGGCCTGAGAAACGGCGACCTCAGTGAAAAATGAATAGGTTTTGTCCGGGGTTTGAATGGTGACGGTGGATAGATTGAACTGAGCACCAGCCATGGCAGAGTGGGAAAACCACAACAGCGCAAACATAAACCCAAAGCTTTGCAACATGCGCCTGAACCCCGGGCGCAGGCTTTCAGTTTGTATGTGGGGGGCCATTCTCAAGGCTGTTACGCACTTCCGTGGCCAGCTTGCCGCGATTGCTGTCACCATATTTTATATAAATCCAGGTGTCTGGGATAAGTTCGGCCACACCAGTTTTGCGCAAAATTTCCATATGCACGAAAATATCGCCCATGCCGTCGCCTTCGGTGGCAAAACCAAAACCGCGTGTGCGGTTAAACCACTTAACCTTAGCGCGCACCCAGCCAGATGTGGTCGGCGCCGTGTTATGGGCACGCACTTTGCGTTCAACCGGGTGAATGGCGGTGGAAAGATCAACTGCCAGGACCCGCAAGCACTGGAAACCCTTTTGGCGCGCCACAACTTCGCAGGCGATACGCGCACCTTCAAGAGGAGCCTCAAAACCATCACGCTTCAAGCATGAAAGGTGGAGNNCAGTGGAGCAAAATATCGGGCAGACCATTATCAGGGATGATGAAGCCATAGCCGCGGCCAATGTCAAACCACTTGACCAAGCCATCAACCCGAATAATCGAAACACCGTGCTCATTTTCAACAACATCGGTCTTTTGACCGATGTCCGAAATCTTCGCCGCATCAGACATCACAAACCCAACCCATTCTTCAAGCGAATTGCCTCCTCGCTTGGTTATTAAACCCTTACCCTGCATATGAGATTGACCATTTTTTAGTTTTTGTACAGTGCCTACTTGTGGATAGATTGTGTTATTCCATTTTTGCTCCGAAAAATACCACCACCACAATCAAACTCAACTCCGATTTGCTGGATGATTCAATCTCTTGGTGAGTTGTTGCAACGCACAGCGGATTTATGAAGGTGACTCATCCCTATTGTGCAAAGTGCAGACAGCCAAATTCAAAATTCATTCACAGTAGCGTTGCATCTGGCGATTGACGCGCAGTGATTCGCAGATAATGATGAGCCAACATCAAACAGGAACCCCATCCCATGCAATATCTTCACACCATGATACGCGTTTCAAATTTAGAAAAATCGCTGGATTTTTTTACCCGCATTTTAGGCTTCGTTGAGCTGCGTCGCCACGTGAATGAGAAGGGCCGTTTCACTTTGGTGTTTGTCGCCTGCCCTGAAACACCGGAATGTCCGGTTGAACTGACCTTTAATTGGGATCCGGAGGTCTATACCGGCGGGCGCAACTTCGGCCATCTCGCCATAGCAGTTGAGAATATCTATGATTATTGCGCGACGCTGATGAAACACGGCGTCACCATCAATCGCCCGCCGCGTGACGGGCGCATGGCTTTCGTCAAAACCCCTGACGGAATTTCCATCGAAGTTCTTCAGCGCGGTGAAGGTGTTCACCTGCCGGTGCAAGAACCTTGGGCATCAATGCCCAATACTGGGACCTGGTAAAACAAGAAGAGGGCTTAATCAGCCCTCTGTCTTGGCCACAAAACAGGCAACGCCGCCGGCCTTCAACTTGGCACAAGCAGATTGTGCGCTAGCCTGTGCGTCAAAACCTTGAAAGCGCACACGGTAAACGGTGCCCTTGCCACCAAGATCGGCCTGTACCACCACTGGCTTCTGGCCGACCAGAACCTTGTGGCTCTTTTGCATCAGCTTGAAGCTGGCCCAAGCACCATCTTCGCTTGCTGCTGAAGAAATCTGCACCGCCCAACCTGAAGTAACTGCCCCGGCAGCGGCAGATTCTGCCTCTTGTGCGTTTGGTGCAGCCGTTGGAGCTGGATCAGTTGCAGCAGTCTCGATGGGATCCGCCTGCACAGGCTTGGCACTAAGCTTTGGCACAGGAATTTTTGGAACCGAAGCCACCACCACCTTGGTTGGTGCTGCGATCTGCTCGACAGCGGCTGTTTCCACTACAGGCGCTGCCGCAGGCATGGCAACATCAGCCACTTCAGCTTGCGCCATCAGGTTCGGCGGCGGTTCAACGGCCTTGGGAGCAACGCGCGCCACAACTTCAGTTTGCGCTGCGGGGTTTACCGCAACAACTGTTGAGCTCAACACTGGGTCAGCAATCAATTCGTCATTTTCAGCCACAGCACTAAGCGCATTCAGACGGCTGCTGGCAGCGGCAAAATCGGGCTGCAATGCCATGGCCTTTTGATAAAAGCGCTTGGCATCAACCAGCCGGTTCAGTGCTTCATAGGTCATGCCTTCGCCATAAAACACTTGGGCCATGTCGGGGTGCTGATATTTGGTGGCGCGTTCATAATCCGAAATCGAGAATAGATATTGTCCACTCTCGCGAAGCGCATTGGCGCGGGCGAGATAGGCATAAGAAAAGCTGCCATCAATCAACAATGCGCTGGTGTAATCTTCAATGGCCAAAGTGGCATGGCCCAATTGCTGCTGCGATAAGCCGCGATTATAAAGCAAGCGCGCACGCAATTGTGTTGGCATGGCATCAAGGTTCAAAGCTGCCGTATAATCATCGGCGGCATTGCTGCCCTGGCCCAAACGTTGATAGGCAAGGCCTCGGTTATAAAAGGCATTGGCCAGCGCATCAGGCGGCAAATCGCGCGATTCAATCGATTGCGTGAACAATGGAATGGCCCGCGTGGCGTCGCCTTGTTGCAAGGCATCAAAACCATCTTGCACGAGGCGAATTGCGGGAATGGGTGAGGCGGCAAAAGTAGTTCCTTGATTTGCGGCCAACCCTGCAAAACAAACGGCACTCACAAACGCCAAAACAACGCTACGAACTTTCATGAGGCTGATAATGCCCCGTTAAGGTTAAAAGTCCGTTGCCCGAAATCGACTTTTTGGTGAATGCAAAGTTAACGCCGCGTCTCACTTTTCGTATAACCAGCTCAGTGCGCAACTCGCCCGCCGCAATTTGGCTTTTTGCTTCAGCCGCCAATTGCTTCCAAACCCTTCACGCCAACTACCAGTTGACAACGCGCCCACACATTGCGAGAGATACGCCAATCGGTGCCCCAAAAGCAAATGCCAAGGGGCTTCAAAGGGAACATGGTGCGGCTGACCCACTACGGGGCCAAACCCATGACTGCCCCCGCAACTGTAAGCGACGAGGAACCTTCAACTAAGCCACTGGGTAACTGGGAAGGCTGAAGGAACTGCCAGCGCATCGGACGAGCAAGTTGACTGACTTGCGATTGTCAAAGATGAGCCGGTCAAAAACGCCGCGAAGTCAGGAGACCTGCCGATAAGTTACTATCGCGTTCAACCGGTCTCACGGAGGGTGACATGACCACTACAGTATTAAACGGCTCAGTATCAGTTTCGCAGCGCATCAGGGCGGGCATCATCTGCTTGTTTATTGGTGCCACATTGGTGTTTACGGTTGGCTTATCGCATATTTCAGCTGCGCATAACGCCGCCCACAACACCCGCTATTCACTTGGCTTTCCCTGCCACTAACTGAGTGAAATAATCATGACCGGGAAAATTGTGCTTGCGGCACTTATCGCAGGAATGTTGGCTGGCGTTGTGCTGGCTGGAATTCAATACGTCAGGCTATCGCCACTTATTCTCCAGGCTGAAGTCTATGAAAAAGCCGCCGACGCGGCTGCCGAAGCCAAGACGGCGGCTGAACCCGCGGTAAAATGCGCGGAAAACTTGCCGGGCATGGCGATGTGCGAAGGTGACCAAAAAGCATGGGAACCAGCAGACGGAATTGAACGCACTCTTTATACAACCGGTGCATCAATGTTAGCAGGTGCTGGCTTTGCACTCATGCTGGCCGGGATTTCACTGCTCATCGGCGTGCCGGTTACGCCTGCCAATGGCTTGATTTGGGGTCTATGTGGGTTCTTTGCCTTCACCATTGCCCCTGGCGCTGGTCTGCCGCCAGAAGTGCCGGGTATGCCTATAGCTGACCTCCTCGGACGTCAGATATGGTGGGTTGGAACAGTTGCCGCAACAGGCCTCGGGCTCTATTTCATTGCATTGAAACGCCAGCCTAAGTGGATCGTTCTGGCAATCGCGCTGATCGCGGCACCACATATTATCGGCGCGCCGCAGCCCCCAACTCTGGAAACCAACGTACCCGCAGGCCTCGCCGCTGACTTCGCTTCAAACACTGTCGCAGCGGCAGCCATTTTCTGGTGCTCAATCGGCGTATTTCTTGGCATCGCGTTAAAGCGCTATTCGAGTCTGGTTGAAACAGCATGACAGAAAAAATCCCTACCACAGTAATCACAGGTTTTCTCGGCTCTGGCAAAACGAC
>PLXI01000197.1 GCA_003151375.1 Hyphomicrobiales bacterium | reverse complement strand
CGGTGCTTTATGTGTGCAATGTCGAAGAAGCCAGCGCTGATAAAGGCAATGCCTTATCTGAAAAAGTGATGGCCTTTGCGAAATCCGAAGGCAATTTGGCAGTGGTGGTTTCCGCCAAGATTGAAAGCGAGATTGCGATTTTGCCGCTCGCCGATCAGAAAGATTATCTCGACGCCGTGGGCCTAGCGGAGCCTGGCCTTAACCGCGTGATCCGCGCGGGCTATGAGTTGCTTGGATTGTTCACTTATTTCACGGTTGGCCCGAAAGAGGCCCGCGCGTGGACGATTGCGCGTGGCACCAAAGCGCCAGCCGCCGCGGGCGTGATCCACACTGATTTTGAAAAGGGCTTCATCCGTTCAGAAACCATCTCTTATGATGACTATGTTTCAGGCAATGGCGAAGCGGGGGCAAAGCTGGCAGGCAAGTTCCGCTTAGAGGGCAAGGAATATGTGGTGGCGGATGGCGATGTGATGCATTTCAGGTTTAATACGTGAGGCAGGGATAGCTTGCGCCGAAGATTTTACGGCGATAAAGATCTAGGCAAGAGGCGTTGCAACTAAGACCTTTTTCAAGGAGCTTTGTCATGAGTTCAATGCCCCGTCACAGTTTTATTTGCTTTGTTATACTATTGTTTCAACTTACGTCTCCAGCGCAAGCCGCGAACCCTGCTGGGTGTGTTAACGACGCCAAGGGCGAAACGGCGGTCAGTGATTGCACTGCGTCCATCGAGTCCGGAAAATTAAAGGGTTGGGAGCTTGCCGCGAGCTATGTCAATCGTGCCATTGCCCTGACAGAGTTAGGGAAACTGGATGAGGCCATGGCCGATTTGCAAAAGGCAATGGCCCTTCGCAGCCCTTATCCCGATGCGTTAGTCGCCGAAGCCAAATTGAAATTCAAACTGAAAGAGAGAGATGCCGCTGCAGCGGCACTAGCTGCCGACCCCAAAGACTGCGTTCCGGACGCCGTAGCCGAGGTAGCGATCAGCGCTTGTACGATAGCCATTGCCAAGGGAAACCTGAAAGGCACTGATCTTGCTGAGGCTTATTTGCGTCGAGGCTCTGGCTACGACTATCTCGGGAAATATGATGAGGCTGCGGCCGACTTGGACCAATGTGTCAAAACCGATCCCCGCTTCTCAAGAGGCTACATGTGGCGCGGCTATTTCAAGATGAAAATGCATAGGGAAGGTGAGGCACTTACTGATTTCAATAAGTCTGCATCGCTGAAACCAGACAGTGCCGAGCCACTGGCCTTCAGGGCACGCTACTATTACGAGGCCCGTGGTGATTGGAAAGGTGTGATTGCCGATATGGAAATGGCTGTGAAGCTCGATCCGGACAACGAGGACTTTGCGACCTATCTGGATAATGCTCGGAATGAGCAAAGCAAGCAGTAGTGCCGGTGCTTGCTCAAACCGCCCATTTCGGATTCAGTAAGAACGTGGCTTGAACTAGTGTCCCTCAAACCCCACCAGCGTGTGCACTTTCACGCCCTTGGCTCTGAGCTTATCCGCCCCGCCTAAATCCGGCAGATCAATCACAAAGGCTGCGGCTACCACTTCACCGCCGGATTTGCGGATCAGATCAATGGCCGCGCCCGCTGTGCCGCCGGTGGCGATGAGATCGTCAATCAACAAAATGCGGTCGTCTTTTTTGATGGCGTCGGCGTGAATCTCAATCGTGTCCACGCCATATTCCAAGGCATATTCTTGGCCGATGGTTCTTGCGGGCAGTTTGCCCTTCTTGCGAATGGGTATGAAGCCGCGTCCCAACGCATGCGCCACGGCACCACCCAGAATAAAGCCGCGCGCCTCAATGCCCGCCACATAATCGAATTGGCCAGTGAGAAACGGCCAGGCTAGTTCATCCACCGCAGCGCGGTAAGCGTGCAGGTTGGAAAGCAGCGTGGTGATGTCACGAAACAAAATGCCGGGCTTGGGATAATCCGGAATGGTGCGGATATAGCGTTTGATGTCAAAGCCGGTACGAAGGTCCATTAGCTCTCTTTAATGGCCCATCTTTGCACTCGCAAGTCTGCAACTTGCTCGCCCGATGGGCTAAGGCCATTTCACTTCCGGTGGCAAGGATGACAGGATGCTTTCCACATTGCCGCCGGTTTTCAGCCCGAAGATCGTGCCGCGATCATAGAGCAAATTGAATTCCACATAACGGCCGCGGCGGATCAATTGTTCTTGCCGATCCTCATTGCTCCAGCTTTTGGCCATATTGGCTTCAACCAATTTTGGATAGACAGCTAAAAAACTTTTGCCCACATCTTGCACAAAGCTCAAGTCTGAGGCGATGTCTCCAGAATTTAGATTGTCAAAGAAGATGCCGCCGATGCCGCGCATTTCTTGGCGGTGGGGCAAATAGAAATATTCATCACATAATTTTTTATAGGCCGGATAATCGGCGGTGAGATGGTCTTCGCACACAGCCTTCATGGCGGCGTGGAAGGCCACAGTATCAGGATCAGTTTGGGTGCGCCTGCGGTTCAGCATTGGCGTGAGATCAGCGCCGCCACCAAACCAATGTTTGGTGGTGCATACTAGTCTGGTGTTCATGTGAACAGCCGGAATATGCGGATTTTTGGGATGAATGATGAGCGAGATGCCCGATGCCCAAAACCGTGGATCATCAGAAGCGCCAGGAATGTTGGCAGCGAACTCGGGCGAAAACTCACCATGCACAGTTGAACAATGCACACCGGCTTTTTCAAACAGTTCACCTTGCAAGAGCGCCATCACACCACCGCCGCCATTATCCTGTCGTGTCCAAGGCGATTTAACGAAATGCGCGTCTGAAAATTTACTTTCCAGGGCTTGCAAGCTGGCCACGATATCATCACGCAGTGTTTCAAACCACTGACGCGAGGTGTTTTGCAAAAGTTCGAGCTGGGCTTTCATGATTCCTGTTTACTTGCCTTGGTTCGACTTGCAAGCCCCACATAATGAACACTTTGTGAGCGACGAATTGAAACTAGAGCAATGTTTTATGTGATCCAATTTGTCTTAATGCCTCACCTGTCACGATAGCAGCAGCCATGGCGACGTTGAGCGAGCGCGTGCCTGCAACCATGGGGATCCTGATGCGGTGAGCAATCGTGGCGTGAACTTCATCAGGTACACCTGCTGATTCGCGCCCCAATGACAACGTGTCGCCTTTCTGAAAGGTGAAATCGGTGTAAGGCACACTGGCTTTGGTTGAGAGCAAAACCAGCCGGCGACCTGCCAATTGGGACTGAAAGGCCTGCCAACTGGCCACCCGGCGCAGATCAAGCTTCTCAAGATAATCCATTCCGGCGCGCCGGAAGCTGGAATCAGTAAAAGCAAAGCCTGCGGGCTCAATAATGGTCAGGGCCATGCCAAAACAAGCGCACATGCGCCCGATGGTTGCGGCATTGGGGGCAATGTCAGGCTGATAAAGGGCGATTTCTATCGTCATTTTCGCCATTTTAGCGTGAAAATCCCCAGCGGCAATGTGGCACCTCCCTGCGACATCCATATTGCTAGACTTTACGGGGCCGCAATGCCAAAACGCGGCGGGTTTATTTAGAGGATCAGAGACGTGGGCGACAATGCACATGACGGCGTCAATCGGCGCGACTTTTTGATGATTGCTACGGGTGCTGTGGCCGGTGTGGGCGGGGCGTTGACGCTATGGCCATTCATCAGCCAGATGAGCCCAGATGCGGCGGTTTTGGCCATGGCCTCAATTGAGGTGGATTTGGCCCCCATCGCTGAAGGCCAGGCTGTAACGCTGAAGTGGCGCGGCAATCCGGTTTTTGTGCGCCATCGCACCAAGCCAGAGATTGATGCCGCCAAAGCCGTGAAAATGGAAGATCTGAAGGACCCGATTGCACGCAATCTCAATGGTAAAGAAAACGATGCGGCCACTGATGATAACCGCGTCGTGGGCGGCAAAGAGCAGTATTTAGTGATGATGGGCGTTTGCACCCATCTTGGCTGTGTGCCTGATGGTGCCAATCCGCTTCGTGAGTTTGCGGTGGTTGAAGGCTCAACCAAAACCGGCGGCTGGTTCTGCCCATGCCATGGTTCGCAATATGATACGGCCGGCCGCATTCGCAAAGGCCCGGCCCCAGAAAATCTTGAAGTGCCAAATTATAAATATATTTCTGACACCAAAATTCAGATCGGCTGAGTGGAATTAAAAACATGAGCGGACCAACAAAATATCAACCCACCAGCGCATTTGGAAAATGGTTCCATGAGCGCCTTCCTATTGTGGCCTTTACCAAAGACCATGCGTTAGATTTTCCGACACCAAAGAATTTGAACTATTGGTGGACCTTCGGTGGCATTCTCGCCGTCATGCTGGTGGTGCAGATTGTCACTGGTGTCGTGTTGGTTATGCATTACACGCCGCAGGTGGACATGGCGTTTGGCTCAGTTGAGCACATTATGCGTGATGTGAACTATGGTTGGTTGATGCGCTATCTGCATATGAACGGCGCCTCAATGTTCTTTATCGCCGTTTACATTCACATGTTCCGCGGCATGTATTACGGCTCTTACAAAGCGCCGCGTGAAGTTTTGTGGATGATTGGTGTGATCATTTATCTTCTCATGATGGCAACAGCCTTCATGGGTTATGTGTTGCCTTGGGGCCAGATGAGCTTCTGGGGCGCCAAAGTGATCACGAACTTGTTCTCAGCCATTCCCTTTGTTGGCCCAAATGTCACCACTTGGCTGTGGGGCGGTTATTCGGTTGATAACCCAACGCTGAACCGCTTTTTCTCGCTGCATTATCTCTTGCCATTCGTTTTGGCTGGTATTGTTATCTTGCATATCTGGGCGTTGCATGTGCCGGGCAATAACAACCCGACTGGCGTTTCAGTGAAGAGCGACAAGGACACTGTGCCGTTCCACCCTTATTATACAATCAAAGACGGTTTTGCGATTGTGGCCTTTTTGGTGGTCTATGCATTGTTTGTGTTTTATGCGCCAAATTATATGGGCGATCCGGTAAATTATGTTCCGGCCAATCCACTGGCCACGCCAGCGCATATTAAGCCTGAGTGGTATTATCTGCCGTTCTACGNNGTGCGCTCTGGCAAATATCGCCCGATTTTCAAACTTGAATTCTGGGTGTTTGGGTTGGTTTGCATTGCTCTTGGTTTTATCGGCTCCAAGCCGCCAGAAGGCTCATATGTTGTGTGGGGCCAAGTGCTGACTATTTATTACTTCGCGCATTTTATCATCGTGCTGCCTTTGATTGGATTGTTGGAAACGCCAAAACCAACGCCCAATTCGATCAGCGAAGATGTATTGGCGCAGGCTGCCGACAAAATGATTGCGGCTAAGTGATCAGGAGAAGAAAGATGAAAAAGTTTGCCTCAATCCTGATTGCTGCCACCGCTTTGGTGGGTGTTTCAAGCGCTGCTTATGCTGAAGCTGAAAAAGATGCCAAATCAGTTTCCTTCAGCTTTGAAGGGCCGTTCGGCACATTTGACAAAGCCCAGTTGCAACGCGGTTATAAAGTTTACAAAGAAGTTTGTTCCAATTGCCATTCAATGAAGCTGGTTGCGTTCCGCAATTTGTCGGACAAAGGCGGCCCGGGTTTCAC
>PLXI01000203.1 GCA_003151375.1 Hyphomicrobiales bacterium | reverse complement strand
GACCACCGTCGCGAACGAGACCCTTTGGTGAAAGGGAACATTTCCGCCCTAGCATACAATAGGAATAAATGGGCGATATTGCACTTCGCAGACCCAGAGTGCTATGAGTAGGATTCTGCGGTTCCCCCATGCTGGCGCGTGGTCCAGTATGTCGGGGATTCCCCTCAATGGGAGCAAAGTCGTGCGACTCGTTTACATGGACGAAACTGGAATTGGGAAAATTGAGCATGAGCCATGGCTCATTGTTGCTGGCGTTATTGTCGATGCTGACAGGCAGCTCCTAGAGATTGAACGCAGAATAGCTGCTCTCGTTGGCAAACATATTCCCGCCCAATTCCACACTGGTTTTGTCTTTCATGCGAAGGAACTTTTCAACGGCGGTAAGGACGTATTCAAGAGAAATGACCCTGAATGGCCTATGGAGCGCCGATTTGAAGTTGCAGCCGACTTGGCAAAAATACCTCAAGAATTAGGACTTCCCATAGCTCTCGGACAAGTTGAACGGCGCGAATTTCGCAATGAATTTGTTCCCCAAGATTGGGGTTCTTATACTCAAAATGCTGCCGCCCATTCTATAGCTTTCACGGTTTGCTCTGCTCATGTTGAGCTATGGATGCGTAAGCGCACCATAGATGAGGTGTGCATTTTGATTGTGGAAGATAACGAAGAAATGCGTACGAAATTGAGAAATGTTCACCGTACCCATCAAAATCCTAATGTTGCAGTTCTAACGAAAGTTGAGGGCGATATATTGCCATTCAGAAAGATTAAACATAGCCCGCTTTTTGAGCCGAAGGACCAATCCCCGCCGCTGCAAATTGCAGACTTTTGTGCCTACGTGACTAAAAAAGCGGCTGTGAAGGATATGAGATTCAGGGACTTATGGAAAACTTTGGAACCACTCCTGATTCAAATGGATTATCCAGAGGGGCCAGCTATTTCGGACGCACAATCCGCTTAACGGCGGCTTCAAATTCCTTGCCGCTTTCATCAACACCAATAGCGCGAGCAGCTTTTATAAACCGCTCGCGCTGTTCTTTATCTTCGTCTTTTGGCTTTATAGTTTTTGGCTTTGTTTTTGAGTGCATAGGGCTTTGGCCCCTCAGTTAATCGTTCGATAGGTTAAGCGCTTGCCTACGATACCCTTTACCGCAAGATCGGCGCGGCTAGCATCATCAATTCCAAGCGCTTGACGGTTGCTGTAGCGAAAATCAAATTCAGCTAGGTAGCGCTGTAAATGCTTCTCAGAGCAATGTTGATAGATGCCCTTCATACCACGTTTGAAGATGCTGAAATAGCCCTCAACAGTATTGGTATGGGTGTTGCCGCGCACATATTCGCCCTTGGTGTGATAAACTGCATCATGCTCAGCAACAAAATTCAGAGCATCGGCATAGAGCCTACTTTCATCGGTGTGAAGACGAGATTGTGGGTTTATGTTTTCGGCAATGATCTTGCTCATTTCGATCTTGCTGATTTTTGAAACGTGAATTGAACGTGCACTGCCATCGCGCTCAACCAAAGCAACCACAATGCGCTTGCCAGAGTGGCCGCTCTTGCCCTTTTTAGTGCGCTTGGTGACAAGTTCCTTATCTCCAAAATAGGTTTCATCGGTTTCGATAATTGAACCAGCGCCGCCCATTGGGGCGGTTGCAATAGGGTTCATTGCTTCACGAATACGGTGAGACATAAACCACGCGGTTTTAAGGGTTACACCCAAAATGCGGTGAAGCTGATTTGATGACATGCCCTTCTTGCTAGAGGTTAAGAGCGCAATCGCTTGCAGCCAGATATTCAGCTTCACATGGCTGGCTTCAAATACGGTGCCGACCTTTACGGTGAATTGCATACGGCATTGGTAGCACTTGTAGGCTCCAATGC
Source organism: Hyphomicrobiales bacterium (assembly GCA_003151375.1). Classification (GTDB taxonomy): domain Bacteria; phylum Pseudomonadota; class Alphaproteobacteria; order Rhizobiales; family Aestuariivirgaceae; genus Aestuariivirga. The sequence continues at coordinate 13,225 of PLXI01000203.1, read as the reverse complement.
GGGTGCTCTTGCCTTCCATCTTTGAAATGCGCTCAGTGCCACCACAATGCGGGCATACAGGCCCAGTAGGCCAAACTTTTGCCTCTAAGAACTCATAAGCAGCTTCTTCATTGTGAAAGTGTTTTGCAGATAAAGCGGAAGTCATGGTCAATCTCCTATGATTGAAACATAGGAAATTAAAGTGGGTCTGTCAAGTATAATATCGCCAATAAATGTCAAGAGGAATCGCTGCGCCAGACTAAATTGAATGGCGGGCTCGCGAGTTAGGGGCGTTATGATTGAGCCTTATTGAACAGCTTGCGCTTCTGGCTGGCCGAGGACGAAATTCTTGCCATCTAGTTTATAAATATCTGGCCGGAAATTCACACGTCCATCTTCAGTAGCCCAAGCGGTGAGATACATAAACCTCACATCAGGCCCGTGTGGAATTTTAAGCTGTTGGGTTTCACGGCTTTTGATGATGGGATCGAAATTCGCCTCATCATATCCGCCCAAACCGTTCACCACCCAGGTGATAAGTTTCTTCACCTGATCAACACGCACACAACCAGAGCTTTCCCAGCGATTATTGGTGGTGAATAATTCACGGTGCGGTGTGTCATGCATGTAGACCATATATTTATTGGCGAAGTTGATCTTAACTTGCGCCAGCGCGTTGAGATCACCGGGTGCCTGTTTGAATACATAACGATCAGGCGCGGTGACCTGCCAATTCACTAAAGTGGGATCGATCTCCGGGCCGGTCTGGCCATCAAAAACATGGATATCAAGCTTTGCCATATATTTTGGATCGGCCAACATTTTTGGAATAATATCTTTGGCCACAATAGAGGCGGGCGCATTCCATGTCGGATTGAAAACAATATCCGTGACATGGCTTTCCAGTGCTGGTGTGGGCCGATCAAGCTTGCCAACGACAACGTTGTGGCGCGAATAGAGTTGGCCGTTTTCAACGGCCTCAAGCTGTGCTGCTGGAATATTGACGGCGATATAGCGTGGCCCCAAATCTTTTGAATACTCTGCCACGCGAGGTTGGTTTTCTTTAAGCGAATACAGCCGCCATTCAGCCGTGATGTTCAACTCTTGCCTCGTACGCTCATCCACCATTCCGGTGGGCCTAGCGCCGTGATTGTATTGAAAGGCTGTAATGGCATTGATGAGGTCTTGATCCCAGGTGCTGGCGCTTGGTTGGGCCATTGCATCAAATTGCAGGTAGCCTTCTTTGGTCAAACGCTCACGCAACAGATGGGTGAGTGCTGGGTCTGAGTTGTTGTTGAATTGTGTTTTGGGCAGTTGTGGCCAACCACCCGATGCGGTGATTTCCTGATACATAGCAATGGCGCCGTCAATCGCACGCAGTGACCCAGAAGTAAGCATTGGGGCCTGGTTTTGCCCGGTCAGAATTTCAGTTTTGGTGGCCAGCTTGCCTTGCATCTCCAGCCGCGGTGCGATGGAGGTGAGGGAACCTGTGTTCATTGGGTCTTCGGCAAAGGCGTTGCCGGCTGCAATGAGGGGCATAAATGCCATCCATTGCAGAAGCCTGCGCCGTGCTAATGGCTGATTTAACCTTATGTTCACTGTAACCGTGCCTGACTCGAACCTGTATTACCTTGGTAAATGAAGGCTTTAAGCGGCGTCAGACGGGGATTGCTGAATGTTATCGCTCTTTTCGTTTTGATCAAGCAAAGGCAGATTTGCCATTTCATCGGCTTTGCGGCGGATGACAATGATGCGGCTCTTGTTTGGTGTTTCGACCACGGCTGCGGCTGTTGCAGGTGCTGGTGTTGCGACGGGAGCGGCAGCAATGGATTGCGGCTGCGGTTCAACGGCGGCACGTTTTTCAAGCGCAATTGGTGCACCAAGGCGTTGCACCACAAGCTTTGCACCACGCGAGCTGACTTCTGGGTGGACCTCTGGTGTTACAGCCAAGGCTGCCGGTGCCTGTTTTGGGGCCGGTTCAAAGATGGCTTCATCTTGCTTAAAGAACTGCGCGGGCTTTGCCACCAGGCTAACCACAGACGACGTTGCTTCCGCTTGAGGGTCTGAGAGTTGTTGTTCCAATTCACCCATCAATTGCAGGGCGCGACTGACGGACTGGCCCACTGGAGGCGCATCGTTGAACGCGCTACGGGCCTTTTCTGCCAATTGGGCGAAAAGCTTGGCTTCAGTGGAAAGGCCCGAAATTGTGGGATCTAAGGCACCAATATCGCGGCGCGCCGCTGATATGGCTTCGCGTGCATGTTTGACAATCTCCGCGTCATGGCCGCCTTGAGCCTGTGTAAGCACGTGACTTTCAAGCTTGTTAATGGCTTGCAATAAGCGGGCGGTTTCCGCGCCGCGCAGCCGTGCTTCATAACTTTCAAGGAACCAACGACCACGGGCCGTTTCTTTGACGGCACCCAAGACTTCGTCCAGCGAGGCTGGAACCGCGACATTCAACTCACTCATGATACTCACCACAACTCACTGACCTGCGTATGGCGCAATGGCCACACGCGCCATTTATCGTGGAAACTGGTGAATGTTTGGTTTAGATGGAGCGTTAGTGGTTGAGATTCATAAAATAATTCTAATTTGGTGGGCGCACCGCCAGAATGGCGGCTAGCGGTGACGGCGAGTGCCTTTAGGGCGCGTTTTTCTTTGGCCTACGCCTTTTTGATGATTGGCAATGGAGTTCAACTGCCATTCTTGCCGCTTTGGCTGCAAGCGCAAGGCCTATCATTGGCAGAAAATTCGGCGGTCATTGCGGCCATGACAATCGTGCGCGTCGTCGGCACGCCCATCTTTGCTGGCATCGCTGACTATACTGGCAATCGGTTGGTGGTGATCCGGTTATGTGCTGCGGTTGCGTTTTTGGTCTATGTTGCGCTGTCACTCAGCAACAGCTTTCAACCTATTTTGATGATTGGCGCTTTGGCTGCATTTTTATTCTCGCCGGTCTTTCCATTGACTGAGGGTTTTAGTGTGGAGGCGGCCTCTAAAGTTGGCCTTGACTATGGCCGCATCAGACATTGGGCCTCATTGAGTTTTTTGGTGGGAAGCCTTGGCTCTGGCGCTTTGTTGACTGTGGTTCCGATCCATTACGCAATGGTGCTGATTGCGGGCGCGCAATTGATTTNNTGGTACCGATCCATTACGCAATGGTGCGCCATGCGGGCGCGCAATTGATTTCAGCCTTAGCAACCTGGATATTGCCGCCCGAACCGCCACACCCAAGCCACTTGCCGCTGGTTTCGCCTGTCCAGCTGCGCGAGGCGTTTAAATTTTTGTTTGCCTCGCGCTTCACCGTGTTTTTGCTAGCGGCAAGCTTGGCAAATTGCAGCCATGGGATGTTGTACACTGAAGGTGCAGTGTATTGGGAACAATTGGGCTTTTCTACTTTCGCCATCGGGCTTTTGTGGTCATCAGCGGTTTTAGCGGAAGCCACGCTATTTTTCTGCTCGGTTTATATTCTCAACCGTGTTCCTTTAGCGCAGCTCTTGTGTATCGGCCTTTTCGGCACAACGTTGCGCTGGTTGGCCATGAGCTATGCGACTGGATTTTGGCCGATCCTTATGCTGCAACTGCTGCATTGTATTTCATTTGCACTAACATATCTTGCGCTGATGCATTTTATCCGTCTCAATGTGCCCCAAAGNNCCTGCGCAACACGGCACAGGGAGTCTATACGGCTTTTGCATCGGGCTTGCTTTTGTCGGGCGCTCAATGGTTTTCCGGCCCGCTTTTTGAATGGGCTGGCGGCAAGGCCTTTTTAGCGATGGCGGCAATTGCTGGTGTTGGCTTGGCTGTAGCCGTTTTCAATTTGGTGAAGCTTAGCCCCATAAGGCAGGTGGCGGTGGCTTCATCATCCCATTGAGATAGTTGATGGCTGGGCTGCGGTCTTTAGCCAACAGCAAAGGCCCATCCAAATCCACATAGTCCGCATTCTGGGCGAGGATAAAGGCAGGTGCCATGGCCAGCGAGGTTGCCAACATACAGCCAACCATCACTTTGAAGCCATCGGCCTTAGCGGCAGCGGACATGCGCAGCGCCTCAGTGAGTCCGCCGGTTTTATCGAGCTTGATGTTCACTGCGTCATATTTGCCGCGCAGGCTTTTGAGCGAGGCCACATCATGGGCACTTTCATCAGCACAGATGAAGATGTCGCGCTTCAGTTTGAGAAGCATTTCATCCTGGGTTTGGGGCAGGGGTTGTTCCACCAGTTCGACACCGTATCGTGTGCAAGCTTTCAGCATCGCGGGCAGTGTGGTTTCATTCCAGCCCTCATTGGCATCCACGATCAGCCTGGCGTGTGGCACAGCTTCGCGGATTTTGGCCAGCCGTTCTTCATCGCCGTCGCGGCCAAGTTTGAGTTTGAGCAGGGGATAAGGTGCTGCGTGGCGGGCGGCCTCTGCCATGACGGCAGGCGTGTCCAAACTCAGTGTATAGGCCGTAATCATTGGTTTCAGCATGGCTAAGCCTGCGGTGACGAAAGCTGGCGTGCCTGATTGCTTAGCTGCCAAATCCCAGCGGGCGCAGTCAAGCGCGTTTTGTGAGGCTTTGGGCAGAGTAGAGATGTCATCGCTGAAAGCTTCAAGTGCTGCAATGCATTGCGCCACCGTTTCACCATAACGCGCATAGGGCACAGCTTCGCCACGTCCTGTGGCTGCACCGTCTTGGAGTTCAACCAAGATCACATCAGCCGAAGTTTTTGAGCCACGCGAAATTGTGAAAGTTCCGGATACTGGAAACGATTGCGCTTTGACTGTGAGCTTCATTTCAAATTGAAAGCGGCGCTCGCATCAGCTTTGATTTGGCATTCGGCCCGCAATTTCGGCCAGCATCACATAGATGCGGCCTTGATCGGAGGCGAGCACTTGTTCCATCACCTCATCTGCACCATCGGTGGCAGCAATCGTGTCAAGCAACTTTTCGAACAAGCGGTTGTAGGCTTGCACACGGCTGCGCAACAAACGCTCCTCCGAATAGCGCGATTCCAATGCCTTGACCAATTTACGGCTGCGGCTTTCAAACAAGCGCTTGGCGTATGCACCCTTATCTGAGTTGGCATAACGGCGCTCTAAGTCTCTCGGCAATTGGCCTTCAATGGCTTCGACAACATCGCGCGCTGACACATTCAGTTTGGCGTTGGCGCTTTCAATCTCACGACCGAGTGAAGCCAAACGTGGTGCTGCTATGGCCGCAGGTTCAGGCCTCGCCAGAACAGCCACTGGGGCGCTGGCTTCAAAGCGTGGGGCGCTGATGGCTGGACGTGGCGCAGCATAGGTTGGTGTTGAATAATCAAGGCTGCCGCTTTGCTTGCGCACAACATCTGCTAGCGCGTTGAGGGCGCCGATTTGATCAGCCACCACACGGCGCATGGCATCAGCATTGCTGCGGGTTTCTTCAGGCAGATCAATGACAGCGCGTTTCAATTCACCGCGCGCAACATCGATATCCTTGACCACCTGTTGTGCGGTGATGCGCATATCCTGTGCGGTTTGCTGGAAGTCAGACGCGGTTGAAGAGAGCATCTCATTCATATTGGAAAGTGCACGCTCATGCTGTTCACGCAGGGCGCGTGCAGCTTGTGCAATCTGGCCGCCGGAATTGGTTTCCAACTTGCGCAATTGTTCTTCCAAATTGGCCAAGGCGGCACCTGATTGATCGGCAACAATGCGGCCCAAATGGCGCGCGCGTTCTTCAGCAGCGCTTAGGCTTTCTTCAATCATGGTCATGTAGTTCGTCATGGTCTTGTCAACTTCGGTGGCGCGGCGATTGGCATCATTTACCAAACCGTCAAGCATGTCGCGGCGCGATGTCAACATATGCTCCATTTCGAGGTTGAACTTGTCAATCGACTTATCAACCAGACTCGATACATCATCCAGACGCTCGGAGATTTTGTTGCCGGTGGTTTCAAGCCTGCCGGTCAGTTGCAACGAAACGTTTTCCAAACGCTGGTCTATATCTGTTGCAGCACTGGCAAGCTGATCGGCCAACAAGCCTTGCGTGCCTGACATATGCTTGGCGAATATGCCCGAAGCTTCTTGCAATTTGTCGCTAGAAGTTTTGGCAGCGGCGTTGAATTCACCTACAGATCTATCAATGCGGTTGATAAGCAGGCCAGTTTCCTGTTCAAAGCGCCCTGAAATTTGCAACGTCGTTTCGCCCAAGCCTTCGGCGAATGCATCGCGCGCATTGCCCAAATCTGAGAAGATGCGGCCAGATGCGCCGTCCAGGCTTTCGACAAAGCGCTTGCCATGGCTGTCAAGCCTGGTGGTGGATTCTTTGGCAGCAAGATCCAACCGATCGGTGGCTTCATTGAATTGTTGTTCAATTTCCGACGCTGTAAAGTTCAAACGCTCATTGATCTGCGAACTGGTGCTGTCAAAACGCTCGGTAAGCTCTGAGCTGACGCGCTCTAGGCGCTCAGTTACGTCCGAATTTGTGGATTGCAATCGACCGGTGAGATCGGAACTGACGCGGATGAGACGCTCAGTTACGTCGGCACTTGTAGATTGCAAGTGATCGGCAAGCTCTGAGCTGACCCGGTCAATGCGGCCGGTCATTTCATTATTGGTCGAATGCAGGCGGTCGAAGATTGTGATGCTGGTGTCTTCCAATTTGGAAATGAGTTCACCAGACGCACCCAAGAAGCTGGTGAGCAAGCCTTCTCGCGCATTGCCCAATTTATGCACGAATTCACCTGATATTGTGATCAGCTTATCAGTTAAATCACCGCTGGATTTTTCCATGTTTTGGGCCAGTGCAAAACCTGAATCCTGCATTTGGCGGCTAACGATGTCTGACGACTCTTTCAGATGGGCTGCAATGGTGCTGCTGGTGTTGACCAACAGTTCATTGACATTGGTGCCAGCGCTTTGCATTTCTTGAGCGAGGAGCGAAGTTGTGCGGTTGAGACTGCCCTGTAAGGTCGACGTAAGCGTTTCTTGGCGTGCAGAAACTTCTGTGAGGGCTTTAGAGTATTCTTCTGCCGATTGCTGGATTGCGCCTATTACACCAGAGCCAGATGCACCGAGTTGGGCAACGAGTTGGGTTGAGGTTTGATCCATTTGCGCAAATAAGCGACTGGATGAGGTGTTGAAATTTTCGTGAAAGCGCAGGTTTGCGCTGTCCAACTCAATTATCATGTGGCGACTTGAATCATTGAACTGGCTGAGGATTTCACCGCGCACGCCCTGCAGTTTCTCGACATAATCAGACGTGAGATTTTGCATGCCGACTTGCATAGCGGCATGGGTGCTGGCTAACACGTCGGTGTTTTGGCGCATGAGCTGCGCGATATTTTGCTCCATGTCTTTCATGTCGGAATTAAACTGGCGCGATTCATTGCCAAGGCCTGCTGCTGTTGTGCTCAGTGTTTGCATTTGAACTTGCAAATCGCCGGAGAAACCACGGAAATCAGACAGCAGCATAGTGGAGATGCGTTCAAACTGTTGCGACTGTTGGCCAATGGCTTGGGTGGTTTCAGCTGTGCGCGCAGAGACATCGTCAATGGTGCGTGAAAGATCAGTGGTGGATGACTTCAAGCCTTCTTCAATGCGCCCAAAAGTGGTGAGTGCGACATTGACAACCTGAGTGAGGCCGTGCGTGTTGGCTTCAAGGCGCTGCAACATGGGCTGGGCATCCGCTGCCACCTGAGTGGAAGTTTGTAGCAATGCGGCGCGCTGCGTTTCGAGGCCATTTACGAGGCTGCGGATACGTTCTTCGTTGGAGCCAAAGGCGCGTTCAACGGCGGAAACTTCTTTGTGGACGATTTCTTCAAGTGCTGAGGCGCGCTGCAACGCGTGTTCAACGCCACCCACCAGCATATCAACTTCTTGGCGCACACTTTGTGCAATTGAAGTTAAGCCCTCAGTGGCGATATCTTGCGGGTTAATCAGGCGCATGGCCTGCTGCATCAAAACTTCGGAAGTGATACGCAATTGTTGTGAACGCCACATATTAAATGCGATGGCAACAATGGTGACGGGCGGAAGAACCAGCCAAGCGAGGCCTTGCATATAGCCCCACAAGGAAAGGACCTGACCATTGAGCAATACGTCTTTGTAACCAAAGAACCAGCCGATTGCCCAAACCATTGAGATGATCAGAGAAATCCAAATGCCATCATAAGATGGTGAGCGGCGCAGGCGGCGCATCATCATGGCTGTGCTGGGGTCATTCTCATTGGCTGGGTTAGAGCGCAAAGGTGGCTGGGCTGGTGCATTGGCCGCGGATGCTTGAGAGGTTGCGCCCTCAATGAGGGGTGCTCTCGTATTGCGGCGTGTTTCAGTTGGTTGTCGAGCCATGTTCTACGCATCCTTATTTACACCCAAACGGGGCTTGCTCCCTTTCCTGCCGGTCTCTGCTTGACGCAGAGAGCCTCCCGACAGGCGCCAAGAGTGTTACTGACACATTAACCTATTTTTGCCTTGGCTTGAACCCACATGAGGGTCAAAGCTGTGGGTAATTGAAGATTTGGTTAAAATGATTCAATAGGTTGAATCGATTTGATAAAAACCATTTTGAACGGTTTGTGGCATTAACCTTGGTGAGACTATTCGTAAGGCTACACCACCACAAGAGGACAGTAAGTTGGGTTCACAACCTGAAATAAAGTCGCGGCCACCGGTTTTTGATCGTTCTATCTTGCTGCATCAGGCAATGAATGACGAGGCGCTGGCTGATGAGGTTCTGGGTCTGTTTTTACAACAGTTGGCAGATCTGGCCGCTAAGGACTGGGCAAAACTCGATTTACGTTTTGAGATGCACACGCTGAAAGGTTCAGCCGCCTCCATGGGTGCGCTAGAGCTGGAAGCCATTGGCCGCAATTGGCTTGAAATTGGGCCGGAATTGCGAATGCGCGTCATGCAGGCCATCGTTGCCTTTCAGGCAGCGGCAAAGTAGATCAGCATAACATTTGAAGTATTATCCAACGTCAACCTGATCTAATGGCTGGCGTGAAAAGGAACGGACATGCCGAAGATTATATTTATTCAAGCCGATGGCAAAGAGATTGAAGCTTCTGGCGTTGCCGGAATGACAGTGATGGAAACCGCCCTCAAGTTTCAGGTGCCGGGCATTGATGCGGATTGTGGTGGTGCTTGTGCTTGCGCCACGTGCCATGTGTATGTGGAGCCTGAATGGCGTGACAAGGTGGGTGCGCGCAACCCCATGGAAGAAGACATGTTAGATTTTGCCTTTGACGTGCGCGACAATTCAAGGCTTTCTTGCCAAATTAAGGTTTCTGATGCGCTGGATGGTTTGCGCGTGAAAGTTCCCGCCAAACAATTTTGAGGTCTAGCCATGTCTGATGTGATCACTACTGATGCTGTTATCATAGGTGCGGGGCCGTGCGGCTTATTTTCGGTATTTGAGTTGGGGCTGCTCGACATCAAATGCCACGTGATTGACATTCTCGATCGGCCCGGTGGGCAATGTGCCGAACTTTATCCAGAAAAGCCGATCTATGACATCCCGGCTTTGGTTTCCGTATCTGGTGCGGAATTGACGACACGATTGATGGAACAAGCCAAGCCGTTTCATCCGCAGTTCCACTTTAATCAAATGGTGACGGCGCTGGAAAAGCGCGGCGAGAATGATTTTTACCTGACAACCGACGGTGGCCTACAGTTCAATTGCAAGGTGGTGGTGATTGCGGCAGGTGGTGGTTCATTCCAGCCTAAGAAGCCGCCGATCCCTGGCATTGACGCCTATGAAGGCCAATCGGTTTTTTATTCCGTGAAGAAAATGGAAGCACTTCGCGGGCGTGATGTTTTGATTGTAGGCGGCGGTGATTCGGCTCTCGACTGGACAAACAATCTTCAGCCCTTGGCAAAGTCTCTCACACTTATTCATCGGCGTGATGAGTTTCGTGCTGCACCTGATAGCGTCAATAAGATGCGAGAGTTGGTGGCCGCTGGGCATATGCAGTTGAAAATTGGGCAGGTGACGGGATTAAAGGGTGAAGCAGGGGTTCTATCAGGGGCCACAGTGAAAGGCGCTGATGGCAGCATTATCGATGTGGCTTGCAATGCGTTGTTGCCGTTCTTTGGCCTGACCATGAAATTGGGGCCTGTTGCCAATTGGGGTTTGAACCTCAATGAAAACTTAGTGGCTGTTGATACCGCTAAGTTTGAAACTTCCGTACCGGGCATTTTTGCGATTGGTGACATCAACACTTATCCAGGCAAACTAAAGCTGATCCTATCTGGTTTCCATGAAGCCGCCTTGATGGCACAGCAGGCGTTTCGCTATATCAATCCGGGTGAACGATTGGTGTTTCAATACACCACTTCCAGCACTAATCTGCAGAAGAAGTTGGGTGTGGAGTAATCAGTTCGCTTAATAGTGCAGTAGCTTTTGCAGTCTGCGCAAAACTGATTGTGGCAGCGCCTTGTAAGCTTTGCGCAACATAGGTCTCAGCGTACCTACATAAACGTGGCCATAAAAGGCACCCAACGCGGTGAGTGGTAAATAAAAATCATTGACTGGCTCACAACGCGTTGCCCAGCTTTCTTTATGCGGATCATAAGGCACCATGAGGTCATAATTTTTGACACCATTGCGAAGTGCTTGTCGCTGTGACAGATCAAAGGCCAATCGGCTTGGCGAAAGATCAGTCAGATCCGCCATGTGCGAGGTGAGATATTGATACTGTGTTCCTTGATAAACGAATCCTATTTCCCAAGTGACTGGTCTGTCTCCTGCTGAAAGCCGCGTGGTGACGGTTTCTATGCTGGATGTTTGCTGGCGTGTCATGGCTTTGAGGAATTCGGCATGGGTAGAATGGCTGAAGACGCAATTATAGCGGCCACGTTGGGCCAACCACTTGCGTTTTTCGGCAAGTGCTTGATCAATATTTGAACTCGCTTCCGCCGCGCTGAGTTTTTCATAGGCCACCACACCTAGTTGTTCGATTTTAGCGCGGATGCGGCGTCGGCGGCGACGCTGATCACCATCATAACGCGCATCATAGGCGGCTTCTGTTGCAAAGCGGGTGAGATCCATCGTGGGCGCTTGTTCATAAAGCTTTGCATCATACAAATGGGCCGCGGCATAGGCACTGATATTGCTGGTGGCGCGCACATGGCGCAAACGGAGGAGATCAGCGTGATTATGCTGTTTGATGAAATTGATCGCAGCCTCAGTCCACTTTGCTGCATCAATAGATTTATCGCACAGAATATCGCCATATTGGGCAATGGGTTGCGTGAGCCAGGTGAGCATGCGCAAGCCACGACGCTTTGAGAGTGAAAGTGGCATGACATAAACGAGGCGGTTATTAAGATGGCCCACGATGATGAACAGCTTTTCGTTGGCGTGGATTGTGAGATGAATGTCTGCCCAGGTTTTTACCCAGTCATAAGATTGAAAGACCGTGGGCGGTATATGGCAGGTTTGCTCTAATTCGCGCCAAGCTTTAGCAAGGTGCATGAGCCCAAGTGGGCTGGTGATAAGGCTGATCTGCGCACCAAATGGCAAGCCGTTTGCGTCCATGGCAGCCGCGTAGCGTGACTGATCAGGGCTTGAGGCGCTGATATCCATCACCTTGAGCAAGCTGTTTTCCTTTTGCATTTGTGCCATGAACTTAGTCCAAGCTACGAGTCCTAAGGGTGAATGAACCACCGCTAGCCGCTGGGTTGGTTAACGTTAGGTTAATTCATCATTTGATGAATTCAATCCTGCCAGTTCTTTGATCAGTGCGCCCAAGGCTTCTTTGCGCGGGGTGGAAAATGCAATGGGGCGGCAAACATCGCAAGCCGCCAAGCCGATGCGCGAAGTAAGAATACCGTTGATGGCACCTTCGCCGAAGCGTGCTGATAGGCGACCCAGCACACCCTTGCCCACAACCAGATGCAGCAAGTTATCAGACAAAGCCAAGCCTGCGGCTACTGCTAAATGCATTGCCACCATGCGGGTTAGCCGCAATGTGGCAATGAATGAAGGCCTGCCACCATAAATCTCCGCCACTTCGCGGATCATAAAAAGGTTTTGGCTGCCGACCAGCAGCACATCCAAGGTGGCGGTGGGCATGACCGTGGTGAGCAGCGTGACACGACGCGCGCGTTTAGCGATTGCCATGCGGGCTTGCTCATCTAAAGTTTCAAGAAGCAGCCGTTCGGCCAGTCGCATGGCATCTGGCGGGTCGATGATATCGCTGGCATGACTTTGCCATTGCCCGATTTGCCAGCGCAGATCAGGCCTGTTGGCATAAAGTTTTTGCAGGTCTTTGGTTGCCAGTGCAGCCGCGGCTTTATCATTTTGGTTGATAGCGCGAGCCGCATGGAGTTGCAGGCGCTCAATTCTGTGTAGACGCGCCAGCCCGATGATCTCGTGCATCCCCACCATGAGCAACGCAATGCCAGCGACAGACGCCAGCACCACAGAAATCCAGCCAAGGGACATTGACCAAGTGAAGGCATCATTAATCAATTTGGTGAGGGTTAGGCTGAACCACAATGTAATGAGGGCCAAAATGGCGACGATGAAAATATAACCCCAGCCGGCACCGCGGCGGTGTGGTTCAACTGCGGCCATGGGTGTTGCCATTGGAAGGGAGCTTTCAGGCAGGGCGGTGAATTCAATTTTGGGGGCTGCTTTGTGCGCAGTTGGCTTGGCATGGTCTAATGCAAAGGCTTGCGGCTTACGCGGGGCATTGCTCATGGCAGGCTGTCTCCGATCAAGAATTCGATGGCGCGGTCTAGCCTGATGTGGGGAAAAGTTTCACCCTGCATGACAGGGGGGCGGAATTTGACAAACTGAATGGCACCTTGGCCTAGGCCTTTGAGCGCTTCGGCGGGATCAAGCGGCAAATCTCCGGGGAATATGGCGGCTTCTCTTTCACCATCAAAAACTTGATTAGCGATGGTTTCACCAGTTTCAGGAATGCCGGCGATGCAAGAGAACTCCTGATGCTTTTGAGTGACCTTGGCTTCTCTCGTAGCGCGGACGGCGGAAAGGGCTAGAGCATCCGTTTGCGCTCCGCTGAATTGGGCTTTGGTGGACGCTTCCTGCACCAAGAGGCGCAAAATAGATTCCAATCTGTCATGATCTTTGTGGTTGAGCAAATCGGCCTTAGTGGCGGCGAAAAGAACTTTGTCGATACGCCGTCCGAAGAGCGTGGTGGCAAGCGTATTGGAGCCAAGCCTGAACGCGCCCATCACATCTACAAGTGCGGCGCGCAAATCATTTACCGCGGCTTCACCTGCATTAAGTGCACTCATCACATCAACCAGAA
>PLXI01000088.1 GCA_003151375.1 Hyphomicrobiales bacterium | reverse complement strand
AGCTGCGCGAAATGATGCCGTGGATTGCCAAGAACAAGCTGGTGGATAGGGCGCGGAATTAGGCCCCGATGACGCAATAAAAAAGGCACCTCAACAGGTGCCTTTTTTTAATATAAAAAATGCAACGGTTAGAACTTAAAGTTCAAGCCCACACGCACCATGCTGAAGTTAATATCAGTATAGCATCTGGTGTTGCAATTGGTTGGTAACTCGAGACGACCGAGGTCAGTATAGAGGTATTCAACTTTCGCGCTCAACTTGTCGCTGAATGCGTGTTCAATACCTGCGCCAGCGGTCCACCCCACTTGCGTTCCCGATCCTGCCGTATTCACATTGACAAACGAACCGCTAACACCGCCAACGGCCAACCCGCCTGTGATGTAGGGCATCGTATTGTCCAAGGCCATGCCAATTCTTCCACGTGCTGTGCCCAACCAACCAACCTGCGTTTGGCATCCGGCAGCAGTAATACAGCTGAACCCATTTGAAGTAAAACCTGTGCCGTTGATTGAGGTCGCAGAAATGTCAGTCTCCAAGCCGAGAACAATATTGTTATTAATTTCTTTGTTAACGCCAAATGTCGCACCACCCGAAAAGCCGTTCAACGCGAAATAGCTTATCGAGACTGGAACGCCTCGCTCCGACCACCGATTTTGGCCAAAATCATAGCTGCCCTGAATACCTGCATAAACCCCTGTCCAGTCATGCGTGGTTGGAGCGACCGCATCAGCAGCATGGCTTGTTCCGCTAAAAAGTAACACAGCAGCAAGAGCCGAAGTCAAGCGAATTAGATGTTTCATTCCCGAAACTCCCAAGTTGTCATGGGTTGCGTATTAACATTTCATTAAACCCTATACAAGGCAAAAAGGCTTTTGTGTAATCAACACGAAATGGCACAAATAAATATCCATATATTTCAAATCGCAAAGACTAAGTTGGTGGATAGGGCGCGCAACTAACTTCGTCAGCCTACTGAATAATGCGAAAGGCCGCTCACCAGAGTGGCCTTTTTTTATGAGCGGGTGCTAACCACAACTGTCCACTGGCTTTTGCGCAAGTTGCTGCCAAGCTGGCCCACACGCACCGTTGGCGCAGAGGAAATGCGCAATGGTGTTGGAATGTTGGGCATGAGCAAGTGTGAGAGATTCGCCGCTCGCGTCAGACAAGGTTGAAACCACCATGCCCACCAGTTGACCTTGGGCATTAAATACCGGGCCACCGGATTCACCGCGCTCTGTGCCCATGTGCAGCACCATAGCGTCACTGTAACCATAGGAACCATATGCCACTGTTCTTCCAAAATGCAGCGCTTGGAACGATCCGATGCGCGCCGTGTCGCCATGGCCATGGGGCTTGCCGTAAGTGAAAACCAGCGCGTCTTTAGCGAGGCAAGCCGGTGCTGCTGGTATAACTGTGCGACCGTTAAAGCTGCGCAATTTGATCAGAGCCATATCATTGGAACGGTCAATGGCGCTGACCACACCGGTATAAATTCTTTCATTGGCGGCGCGGGCGGAAATTTCATTGCCAACGGCAACCGCTACATGCGCGGCCGTCACCACATAACCATCTGTTGAAACAACAAAACCACTGCCGGAAGTGAGTGGTGTGCCAGGGTTATTTGTTGACGCCGCCATCGGCTCCCCAGTGTGTGACACTGTTAACGTGACATAGGTGGGGCTGGTGGTTGGCTCTAACTGGGCCACGATTGCGGCATTGCTGCCTGAGGCTTGGCCAGCCATAGCCGCACTTTGGTCTAGCGCTATGGGGCGGCTTTCAAGATCAACTGGTTGATCGTTCATGCAAGCGGCAAGTGCAAGACTTGAAGCCAGCAGTGCAAAATTCAAAATGGGGGTGAGGGAACGCATGTGATTGTTTCTGGCCATAAGCGATAATTAGGACGGGAACAAGATTGCCTCAAAATAAATCGGCAGGGTGGTATTTAATGCTCAAACCTAACAATTTGATGTGCGCCCCTCAAATTTCTTGATTTTGTCATCACGCATGCCCATAAGTCACTGAGAATTAGATCAGCGAAACATCATTTGGAGAGATTTATGACCGCCATAACCGCAATTCACGCCCGCGAAATCCTTGATAGCCGTGGCAATCCCACAGTGGAAGTTGATGTGGTGCTGGAAGATGGTGCTTTTGGCCGCGCGGCGGTGCCATCAGGGGCTTCTACGGGTGCCCATGAGGCAGTTGAGCTGCGTGATGGTGATAAGAAGCGTTATATGGGCAAAGGCGTCACCAAGGCGGTTGCTGCGGCTAATGGGGCCATAGCTAACCTGCTGGTAGGCTATGAAGCCGAAGACCAGATCGCCATTGATCAAGCGATGATTAAGCTCGACAAGACCGCCAACAAGGCAAAGCTTGGCGCCAATGCCATTTTGGGAGTTTCGCTCGCTGTTGCCAAGGCGGCTGCCGAATCTGCTGGCCTGCCGCTTTATCGTTATGTGGGCGGCACTGCTGCTCGCACTTTGCCGGTGCCGATGATGAACATCATCAATGGCGGGGCGCATGCCGATAATCCCATCGATTTCCAGGAATTCATGATCATGCCGGTCGGCAGCCCGACCTTCGCGGAAGCCTTGCGCG
>PLXI01000103.1 GCA_003151375.1 Hyphomicrobiales bacterium | reverse complement strand
ATCGTCACAAAATCAGCTTCAGTGCTGCGCGATCTTGATATTCTGACTGAGATGGCAAAGCGCGGTCTGGTGAAGGTGGCAGTGTCACTCACGACTTTGGATGCCAAGCTCGCACGCTCCATGGAGCCACGCGCTTCAACGCCCACCAAACGTCTTTCAGCTTTGGAGATTTTATCCAAGGCTGGCATTCCCACCGTGGTGATGNNCATGGGGCCGATTATTCCAGGCCTCAATGACGCAGAGATTGAAAATATCCTCAAAGCCGCGCGCAATGTAGGCGTGAAGGAAGCAGGCTACACCATGCTCCGTTTGCCGCATGAGGTGAAAGACATATTCAAGGACTGGCTTGAGAAAGAATATCCAGACCGCGCGGCCAAAGTGATGTCGCTGGTGAAATCCGTGCGCGGCGGGGCAGAGAATGATCCTAACTTCGGCACCCGCATGGCAGGCACGGGGCCTTATGCTTGGACGATTGGGCGTAGGTTCCAGCTTACCGCGCAACGCCTCGGTCTCAATGCCAACCGTGTGAAACTGCGGTCTGACCTGTTTCAAAAGCCCGTACAAAAGGGTGAGCAAATGGCGCTGTTTTAGCTGTGCTCGTCGGCAATAGCCGCAGAAGCCGCCTCATTCACACCTAATCACTTGCCCAGTCACGCCGCCCTCAACGCTCTTGGCAAAAGCTAAGCCCACTTCTTCGTTTGAGACAGCCCGGTGACCCGGGAAAAAGCCATCGTATTTTTGCGCAGCACTTTCCAACAGGCCGGGGCTCACCGCATTGATCCTGATCCCACGCGGCATTTCAATGGCCGCCGTTATCACGAATGAATCAATGGCGCCATCAATGGCCGCAGCATTGGAACCTTGACGAATAGCTTCATGCGAAAGCACCCCGCTGGTTAAAGTAAAACTTCCACCATCGTTCACATGCGCCATGCCCAACAAAACCAGATTAATCTGGCCCATCAATTTGTCTTTCAGCCCGTCCAAGAACTGCTTGGGTGACATATCTTTCACCGGGCCAAAATGCGAATGCCCTGTACAAGCCACAACCGCATCCACCATGCCAATTTTTTTATACATAGCGGCAACTGAGGCTTCGTCCATCAAGTCCACGGTCACATCGCCACTGCTGCGGCCAGAAATGATAAACTCATGGCCTGCTCGCAAGCCGGAGATTGCGGCTTTGCCCACCAACCCTGCCCCGCCAGCAACCAAAATGCGCATGATTATTCTTCCACTTTAACGTTTTTCAATTTTGCAAAAACTGAATCCGCATCATAAGTTTTGTTCTCGGCCTTGGCCGCTGAAGGTGGCTCTGCTGCCTCAGCAACCTTGGCCTTTTCTGCCTCAGCTGCGGCATGCGCCGCAGTGCCCGAAACTTCATGCGCAGGAATAAGCGTGCGCGGTGCGACACCGTCACCAACAACTTTGCGCTGGCCCTTTGAAGCTGCCTTTTGCACGGCCAAATCCAATTCCAATTGCGAGCATAGGCCAAGCGAAACCGGATCGACCGGCTTGATGTTGGTTGCATTCCAGTGATTGCGGTCACGCACTTGCGCGATGGTGTGCTTGGTGGTGCCAACCAATTTCATGATGGCTGAGTCAGCCAATTCCGGATGGTATCGCACAATCCACATAATAGCGTCTGGCCTGTCGCCACGGCGCGAAACCGGCGTGTAACGTGGGCCAGCGGTGGAGCGTTTTACCTGTTCATTGACCTTAGAAACGATGAGAACCAGTTTGTGGCCAGGATCAGCCTCGCCCTTGCTGATCTCATCACGGGTAAGCTGGCCAGCAGTTACCGGATCCATGCCCTTAATGCCTTGTGCCACATCGCCGTCAGCAATGCCCTTCACTTCAAGTTCGTGCAGGCTGCAAAGATCGGCAATCTGCTTGAACGAAAGGGCGGTGTTTTCAACCAACCAAACGGCAGTGGCTTTTGGCATCAGTAGTGCGGACATAGCTTTTCTCCTTTTCGGAGCCGAGCGGGCCCCGAGGCGCGAATGACATAACAGTGTCTGGGATGGGCGCTATATATGCGCCCTGCGCTGCTTTGGCAATGGCCTAGAGTTGAGGGGTAGTGTTAAAATTTGAACTATGCTGGCGTCTCCTGTATTTTCTAATGAGATGGGCAACTATCGTCAAAATGAATCGCCCCGGGATTGCCGAGCGGCAATGGTGGCGGAAGCGAGGGCAAAATGAACTGGCTCAATGGCGTAGCGGATATCGCTACGGTGGCAACAGCGATCACTGCCATTTGTGGCTACGGATCATACCTCCTTGCGCGTCGTAAGCGGAGGCTTGATGTTGAAACATTGCTTGAGCGCAAGAACAAACCAAATGACGATTCCCTTACGGTCTCTCAGGTCGCAGCGAAGCTCAATTTGACAGACGAACAAGTGATCGAAGCGGCATATAACAACAAGAAAATTGAAGGCTCAGAGGGCCAGACAGGCGGCCAGCGGCGGCTTAAGTTCATTCGTAGTTCAAATTAGCAAACCAGCAAGTAGGGGCAAAAACGAAATGAAAAGTATGCTCATTCTTATCTGCGCGCTGTGTACTTGGCCGACTGTATCTATAGCGCAGCAGATTTTGACGGTTCAGTATTTGTATCAAGCGTGCAAGCAACCTGTCGATTCTCCACCACGTATGCTCTGTGTTGGCCTCATGCGTGGAATAGGTACACAGATGTCAGTAAATGGCGCCGAGCTATCGCACATCAAACGGGAAGGAGAGGCAGCGACTTATCTCGCAGCTACCGGCATCTGCGCTGCCGACCACCGTACCCCACCTGATGAGATGTTGATTCAGACCTTTCTGTTTTGGGCTCAAACCAATCCACAACACTGGGGGGAAGATGCCGAAATAGGTGCTGGTATTGCATTTCAAGACGCTTGGCGTTGTAAGCTTTCAAATTAGGACACTACCCACTTGTGCCAGCGCCTGTTCCAAATCCTCAATCAAATCATTGATATTCTCAATGCCGATGGACAGCCGCACCAGATTGTCTGGCAATGCGCTGGTTGGCCCTTCTACGGTTTTGCGATGCTCGGCAAGGCTTTCAACCCCGCCCAGCGAAGTGGCGGGCGCAAATAAATTGAGCCTGGTGCAGAATTTTTGTGAACCTGCAAAATCAGCCTTCAATAAAAAGCTCATCATGCCGCCAAAACCACCTGCCATTTGCAGCTTCGCAATGGCGTGGCCACTCTGTGTGGCAAGCCCGGGATAGAGAACTTGTTGCAGCTTTGGATGCAAAGAAAAATGCCGCGCTATGGCCATGGCGTTTTTGGAGGATTGCACATAACGCAAATGCAATGTGCGAAGCCCGCGCAGCAGTAGCCAGCTTTCAAACGGTGGCAAGGTATTGCCCATGATGGTGCGCAGGCGCTTGACTTCAGCCCAGCGCGCATTGCTCTCGCGGGCAACCAATACCCCAGCAAGAACATCTGTGTGACCATTGAGATATTTGGTGGCGGAATGAAAAACCACATCCGTTCCGAGCGCGAGCGGATTACAAGCAACTGCCCCAAGGCAAGTGGCATCAACTGCGAGAATAGCACCAACTTTATGCGCAGCACTGGCAGTGGCGGAAATATCAATCACATCCCAGGTTGGGTTGACTGGCGTTTCAATCCACACCAAATCCGTTTTGGCGGTGATCGCTGAAGCCAAACTTTCCGGCTCCACTAAAGTCAAAGTGATGCGGCCTTTGCTTTCGAGCTGCTGGAACCAACTGCGCACGCCGTAATACATGGTAGAAAGTGACACCACATGAGCCCCTTGCGGGATCGTTTCGCAAAATGCCACGACTGCCGCCATGCCCGATGAAAACGCCAGCGCGCCTACACCTTTTTCCAGTGCCGCAATCGTTTCTTCCACCTGCCATAAATTGGGTGAGCCGTTGCGTTGATAGTTCTCGGCCAGTTTTGGTTGATAGTTTTCATCGCGCGCATAAGTGGTGGTGAGATAAAGCGGCGGGGCCACCGCACCAGTGGCGGGATCAACCGCGCGAGAAGATTGCGCGGCGATGGTTTCGGGTCGCAGCTTGTGGTTTTTACTCATGGATAAAGTTTCACCTTGTTCCACTTGTCTGTGGGCGTGGCACGGTTGAAAGCCACACGGTCATGCAGGCGGAACGGCCTGTCATGCCAAAATTCAATGGCCAATGGCTTGATGCGAAAACCCGACCAATAAGAAGGACGCGGCACATCGCCGATGGCGAACTTCGCGGTGTACATCGCTACCGATGTTTCCAACGCAAAACGACCTTCTAGGGGCCGCGATTGTGCGCTGGCCCAAGCGCCAATGCGGCTATCACGCGGACGAGATTTGAAATAGGCATCTGCCTCAGCCGCTGTCACCGCCTCAATCAATCCACGCACACGCACTTGGCGACGCAGACTTTTCCAATGGAAAACCAACGCTGCTTTCTGCGTGGCCAGAAGCTCTTGGCCTTTTTGGCTTTCAAAGTTCGTGTAAAACACAAAACCTCTGTCATCAAAATCCTTGAGCAGAACCATGCGCGCATTGGGCAGGCCTTCTTCATCCACGGTTGCCAGCGTCATGGCATTTGGATCATTCGGCTCCTTCGTCTCAGCGTCTTTCAGCCACTCAGCAAACAGCCCAAAGGGATCATCACGTTCAGTGAATCCCATTTGCGCAGTGGTTACTTTCAAACGTTCAAGATCCATCACGCGTCAACAATGCCGCGCAAATTGGCGAGGCCCCTTTCAAAATCAGTGCCAACGATTTTATCCATGCTGAAAAACAACCTCATCACACGGAACACAAATGGCGCATGCCCGCGCATTTCCCATTTCAAATGCGTGCCCTTGCCATTGGGCGTCAGTGTAAATTCGGTGACATTTGAGGCTTGGAATGGCTTGATGAAATTTAAATCGAGCTGCATGCCTTTGGAAGGCACTGAATGTGTGATTTCCATATTGCCTTGGCCAACCTTTTTGTTGCCCACCCAAGCATATTTAGCGCCAACGCCAGAGGCAGAGCCCGAAAACTCACGCTTCATGTCAGGATCCATTTTCTCCCATGGGCTCCAAGCCGACCAGTTATGAAAATCATTGATCTGGGAAAACACCAATTTGGGCGTTGCTTTGAAATCCGCTTCGCGCACCACACTAAAGCCTGCGGGTTGCGACACGCCATAAATCAACACCAGCGCGACCAGCACGATGACAATTAAAATGATCCAAAACAGCATGACTAACTCCCTTGTTTCGCCAGATAATTGTTAAGCGAATTGGGGGTTCGCGTCCAGTTGTACTAGCGTTTCTGAAAAACCAAATGCAGCGCGCCCTCGCCCGGCGTGGTTTCGGTGCAGGAATAGCCTAGCTCGGCCAGATCAACTCCTGCCAGCAGGTTTTCACCCTGCCCCATAACCACCGGTGAAATTGCCAGATGCAAATAGTCAACAAGGCCGGCGAGCAGTCCGTTGCGAACGGTTTGAACCCCACCGCTCAACCTCACATCCTTGCCCTTTGCGGCAATCTTGGCCTTGGCAACGATCTCGGCTAAACTGCCCGAGACGAATTCAAAGACAGTTCCACCTTCCATCGATAGTTTCGGTCTAGGGTAATGGGTCATCACAAACACCGGTGTGTGGTAAGGTGGGTGCGGGCCCCACCAACCTTTCCAAGTCTCGTCAGGCCATTCACCGCGCTGCGGTCCAAACATATTGCGGCCCATGATCGATGCGCCAATGTTGTCAAAGCTAGTGGATGAAAACCTGTCGTCAACGCCAGTGCTTCCTCCACCATTTCCGATCATCGTCTGAAAAGTTTTGGTCCCCCGGAAAGCATTGGTCAAATCCATGCCACCATCGCCAAACGGTTTTTCCAAACTTTGATTGAGGCCGGTACCAAATCCGTCAACCGAAACCATAAAATTCTCAACACGTAACTTTTGCATTTTCAGCCTCCTCAATTCTTGCTCAAATATTTCTGCAAGGCATCGAGCGAACCTGTCCATCCACCCGTCATGCCATCATGACCCGCGTGGAAGGTGCTGGCCTCAGTGTTATCTATGCCCGCATAAATCCAACTGATCTTCAGCTTCGTCTGCTTGGCGCCTTGTGGAATGAATTCGAATATTGTCACCATTTCTTTTGGCCAAGTGGGCGACATGGGATGCGCGGTGATGCCGCCATCCTTGTCGGAAAAACTTTGCAGATAAACCAAGCGGCTGTTGGGAGTGATTTCTTTATAGGTGATGAGGCCCCACATCTCTTGCCCCTGCGGTGTTGCCAAGCCATAGTGATATGTGCCGCCGGGCCTGAAGTCCTGGGATGCCTTAATCGTGGCCATGCCCGCAGGCGCAAACCACTGTTTCATGTCCTCAACACGGGTACAGGCTTCGAATAACCGCTGTTGCGAAACCGGGAAGCTGCGTTCGATCACAAACAGGTTTTTCTCCGCTGCCATCGGCGCCACATAGGCCGCGAGCCGTTCGAGATTCTGGATGCTGCCTGCTACTGCAAATTTTGCAATTTCATCACGCGCAGCTATCGAGCTTATTGTCGTGCGCAGTTGAATGCGGGTTTTGTTACCCTCCGCAAACAATTCGAGTTCGCCAAAGAAGCGGTGGCCCGAGGGGTCATCTTCGCCACCATCATTGTCCCAGGCCAAATAGGATGGTGGTGTGACGGTGCGGTAGATGATGCGGTTTGGGTATTCTGTACCGTCTGGCCCACGCATGGTGAAGAGCAATTGGCCGCCAGGCCTAACATCCATTTGCTTGATGGTGTTGCTGAAGCCATCAGGCCCCCAGAAATGCTTGAAGTGTTCTGGCTCAGTCAAAACCTTGAAGACCAGTTCGCGCGGGGCATTCAGCAAACGCTCGGTGATGATTTGCGGCTTGTCTTTAGGCAGAGTTGTGAAGGCGAGGTTACTCATGACTTTTCTTCCTTGGTCAAAGTTGCGAGATAGGTTTCAAGACGGTCCAAACTCTGTTCCCACATGGCGCGATAGGCATCCATCCAATCGTCGATTTCCTTCAAGCCACTCGGTGAGAGTTGGCAGGGTCTTTGCTGGGCGGTGCGCGAGCGGGTGATAAGGCCGGCCTTCTCCAGAACTTTGATATGCTTGGAGATGGCGGGAAGTGATATGTCGAAGGGGCGTGCCAATTCGTTGACTGTGGCTTGGCCTTGGGCAAGCCTTGCCAGCATGCCGCGGCGGGTCGGGTCCGCCAGTGCTTGAAGCTTGAGGCTGAGTCGGTCTTCGTGCATGTTATGTCAGCCAGCCCCACTTCAACGTCAGCACCTGCCCGGGGCCGTGCACGGCAGCAAACAACATGCCGGCAGCCATTGGGAAATGACTGACAAAGGCGCCGAAGTTCAGCCCTTCGGCATCTGTCCAGTGACTCACAAAGTGGAACGCGAATGCCAAGAACACGACATAGATTGCACCCAGAATATTGGCTTCACGGAAAAACGCTCCAGTCAGGAAAGCCAGCACCATGCCGAGTTCAAACAGGGCCGCCAGCCAATTCAACAGCATGGGAAGGGGAAATCCCGCTTTGGCGATTTCGTCGGCCATCATGCCCGACATAACAATCTTGCCCACCAGCCCCATTGCAAACAGTGCCGCCATGATGAACCGCGCTAATAGCAATGCTGCGGTTTTCCATCCCACATTTTCAATGCTCTGTTCCATCGCCTACTCCTAATTTAACTGATCATTTAATTAACTGAATAGTTAAATATAGGGGAGATATGCAACTGTCAATCCCGCAACCCTTTCCAATGCACAATTTCTATGCGAAGAGGCATTCCGGGCTTTTGATTGGCGCCTGATTTAGAATCTTGAGGTAAAAATGAGCGCAAACAAAGGCATAATGGCCGGAAAACGCGGCTTGATCATGGGCGTGGCCAACAGCCGCTCCATTGCTTGGGGCATTGCGAAGTCTTGCTCCGATCATGGCGCAGAACTGGCCTTCACCTATCAGGGCGANNTCACAAAAAAACGTGTTGAACCACTGGCCGCCGAAGTGGGCTCCACCATAGTGCTGCCTTGCGATGTGAGCGACATGGCCTCCATCGATGCCACCTTCGAGGTGCTGAAAGAAAAATGGGGCAAGCTGGACTTTGTCGTTCATGCCATCGGGTTTTCCGACAAGGACGAATTGACCGGGCGCTATGTCGACACCTCGCCTGAGAATTTTAAGAACACCATGTTCATCTCCATCTATTCTTTCACCGCTGTGGCCCAGCGCGCTGAAAAACTCATGACGGATGGCGGGTCTCTCCTCACCCTCACTTACTACGGCGCAGAAAAATGGATGCCTCATTACAATGTGATGGGCGTAGCCAAAGCTGGCCTTGAAGCGTCAGTGCGTTACATGGCTGCTGATCTGGGTGAGAAAAATATTCGCGTGAATGCCATTTCCGCAGGCCCGATCAAAACGCTGGCGGCCTCTGGCATTGGTGACTTCCGTTATATTTTGAAATGGAACGAATATAACTCACCCTTGCGCCGCACTGTAACCATCGAAGAGGTGGGCGACAGCGGCATGTATATGCTCTCTGATCTTTCGCGCGGTGTGACTGGTGAAATCCTGCATGTGGATTCAGGCTATCATATCGTCGGCATGAAAAATCCTTCAGCGCCTGATATGTCAGCGGAGAAGCATGAAGGCTGAATTTCCGAAGATCTATTTCATCCGCCATGGTGAAACCGATTGGAACCTGCGGCGCTTAGTTCAAAGCACGGCGGATAACGACCTCAACGCCACGGGAATTGCACAAGCTGAATCTATCGCCAAGGCGCTCCATGACATAGAACCTGAACTGCGGAATTTTGATTTCTACTCTTCACCGCAAATCCGCGCGAGGCACACCATGCAAATTATTTGCGCGGTCCAGCCGAGAAATTTCACCACCGTGAAAACCGATGTGCGTTTGCGCGAATTGGAATTTGGTATCTGGGAAGGAAAAGCCATCGACGAAATGCATCATTCACCGGGCTATCCTATTGGCCAAGTGGAGCATTATAACTGGAAGCCTGAAGGCGGTGAATCCTATGCTGAGGGCGTGGCGCGGGTTGATTCTTTCGTACGCGACATGAAGGGCCCAAGCCTGATAGTCTCTCACGGTGCAATGGCGCGCTGTTTCATTGGTTATACCTGCGATATCCCGCGCATCGACATCACCCACCTGCCAACCCCGCAAGGCTGTTACTGCGTGTTAGAGAATGGCAAATACCAGTGGTTTGACGCCAACCTTAAGGCGGTTTAAGCCCTCCCCATGTCTCACAACACTTTCGGCCACATGTTCCGCGTCACCACCTACGGCGAAAGCCATGGGGTGGCGATTGGCGCTATCATCGATGGTTGCCCACCCAATTTGAAAATCTCAGTCGAGGAAATTCAAGCCTTCCTTGATAAACGCAAGCCTGGGCAAAACCGCTTCACCACCCAGCGCCAAGAGGCTGACCAAGTTAAAATTCTCTCCGGCGTGTTTGAGGATGAACGCACCGATGGTTTGCGCACCACTGGAACGCCGATTGCGTTGCAAATTGAAAACACCGATCAGCGCAGTAAAGATTATTCCGAAATCCGCGATAAATTCCGCCCCGGCCACGCCGATTTCACCTATCAGGAAAAATATGGCATCCGCGATTATCGCGGCGGCGGGCGTTCCNNTCCGCGATTATCGCGGCGGCGGGCGGTCTAGCGCGCGCGAAACCGCAAGCCGTGTGGCTGCTGGCGCTGTAGCGCGACTGGTGATCCCGCAAGTTAAAATTCGCGGCTGCTTGGTGCAGATGGGCCCACATAAAATCGACCGTAAGAACTGGGATTGGACGCAGATCGATCAGAACCCATTCTTCTGCCCCGATGCTGTGGCCGCCGCTAAATGGGAAACTTATTTAGATGGCGTGCGCAAAGCCGGCTCATCTTGTGGTGCAGTGATTGAAGTCACAGCCTCAGGTGTACCCGCCGGCTGGGGTGCGCCTATTTATGGGAAGCTTGATGCAGAATTGGCATCCGCAATGATGAGCATCAATGCCGTCAAAG
>PLXI01000120.1 GCA_003151375.1 Hyphomicrobiales bacterium | reverse complement strand
GCAAATATACGTCTAAGGCCAAGAATGCGCAGGAAGCCCATGAAGCAATTCGCCCAACTGAACTTTCGAGGCACCCTGACCAAGTACGGTCCGCATTAGAAGCAGAGCAACTCGCGCTTTATGAGTTGATTTGGAAACGCACCATCGCCAGCCAGATGGAAAGCGCTGAGATGGAACGCACCTCCGCTGACATTGGTGCCACTGGCAGCGATGGCAAGCATTATGCTTTCCGTGCCACTGGATCAGTTGTGAAGTTTGATGGCTTTCTTCGCGCCTATACTGAAGACCTAGATGATGACAGCGAAGATGAAGATGCCAAGCGCTTGCCCGCGATGGCGCGTGGTGATGCCACGGGTGTGAAGTCTATCACACCGAACCAACATCATACTGAACCTCCGCCGCGTTTTTCGGAAGCAACGCTTATTAAGCGCCTTGAAGAACTGGGTATTGGTCGGCCTTCGACTTATGTTTCGATTTTAAAGACGCTGTCCGACCGTGGATATATGCACATTGAAAAGAAGCGCTTGATCCCTGATGATAAGGGTCGGGTTGTGACAGGCTTCCTCGAAAGCTTCTTCAAGCGTTATGTGGAATATGATTTCACCGCAAACTTGGAAGAGCAGCTGGATCAAATATCAGCTGGCGAGATAAACTATAAGGACGTGCTGCGTCAGTTCTGGAAAGATTTCACTGCCGCTTTGGGTGAAGTAAAAGATTTGCGCATCACGCAAGTGATCGACACATTGAATGATTTGCTCGCGCCTCATATTTTCCCTGCGCGTGCCGATGGTGGTGATCCACGCGCCTGCCCTTCATGCGCTGATGGCCGGTTGTCACTAAAGCTTGGGCGCTTTGGATCGTTTATTGGCTGCACCAATTATCCGACGTGTAACTACACACGGCAGATGTCGGTGGGTGCTGAGGGTGCGGCTGACGCCGTGCCTGCTGACGGTATTATTTTGGGACAAGACCCCGAGACTGGTCAGAACGTAACGCGTCGTATTGGCCGCTTCGGTCCATACTTGCAACTTGGCGAAACAGTGGAAGGCGAAAAGCCGACACGCGCGTCTATTCCTCGTGCCACGTCACCCGCATCGATTACTTTAGAGCAAGCGCTACGGCTTCTTTCGCTGCCGCGTGAAGTTGGTTTACATCCTGAAACGCAAACGCCAATCGTTGCAAACTTCGGGCGCTTCGGACCATTCANNATTTTACATGATGGGGTCTATGCCAATCTAAAAGACCCTGAAGAAGTTTACACCATAGGGCTGAACCGTGCTGTGGATTTGTTAGCGGAGAAACGCGCCAAAGGGCCGAGCAATCGGGCGCGTCCTGGTGCGCTGCGTTCCTTGGGTGATCATCCAGATGGCGGCAAGGTCGAAATCTTCAACGGCAAATTCGGTGCTTATGTGAAGCACGATAAAACCAATGCAACATTACCCAAAGACACAGCGATCGAAGCAGTGACGATGGAACAAGCCATTGCTTTATTGGCAGAACGCGCTGAGAAATCTGGCAAAAAGCCAACTAAGAAAGCGGCGAAGAAAAAGCCTGCCAAAAAACCCGCTAAGAAGGTTACCGAGAAAAAACCAGCAAAAGCTAAGGCCGCCAGTGGCGCAGAAGCCTAAGCGCGAGGTTCAACCGAGGTCCGGCCTGCCGACGGCAGCTGAGCTGATGCAATATATCACTGCCACACCGGGGGCGATTGGCAAGGGGGATATTGCGCGGGCATTTGGCATTAAAGGGGCAGATAAAATCGGTCTCAAGAAAATGCTCAAGGATTTATCCGGCAGTGGGCAAGTTACACGCCAGAAGCGCAGCTTTGCCAGCAAGTCACGCTTGCCGCCTGTGGGCGTGGTGGAAATTACGGGTGAAGATAATGGCGAACTCACCGGGCAATTGGTGGGCGAAGATGGTGTGGCACAAGGCCCTGCCCTGCTGATCAAGGTGAGTGAGGGGCGCAGCCCGAAGCGCGGCGAACGCGCCGTGGCCAAATTTGAATTCCTGCCGCGCCATGCGGGTTATTCACATCTAGCCAAGATTATGCGCTTGTTGCCGCAGAAGGCAGGGCGGTTGCTTGGCGTGTTGCAGTTGGTGAAAGGCCATGGTGCACGCATTGCGCCAGTGGATAAAAAAGCCCGCACTGAATATCAGGTGATGTCAGGTGACGAAGCGGGTGCCACGAATGGCGAATTGGTGGCTTTTGAAATCATTCGTGAACGCGGGTTTGGTCTACCAGCAGCCAAGGTGTTAGAGCGGCTCGGTGATCTCAATGATCCCAGAAATATTTCGCTGATTGCAATCAACCAATATGGCATTCCAAACCAGTTCCCTCAACGGGTATTGGATGAAGCGGAAGCATTGAAAATCTTCAACGGATCAGGCCGCGAAGACTTCACCAAAATTCCGTTCATCACCATTGATCCCGCCGATGCACGTGATCATGACGATGCGGTTTTTGCCGAGGCTGATGGCGACGGCGGCTTTAAGGTGATCGTGGCGATTGCTGATGTGGCGCATTATGTGCGGCCCGCTTCAGCATTAGACAGAGAAGCACGCGTGCGCGGCAATTCAGTTTATTTTCCTGATCTGGTTGTTCCGATGTTGCCGGAACGTATTTCAAATGACCTGTGCTCGTTGCGCGAAGGCGAATTGCGCCCNNTCTGCCGCTAAACTTTCGTATGAAGAAGCGCAAGCCGCCATCGACGGTAGACGCGGGCCTAAGACGGATGACTTGCTTGAGGGTGTTTTAAAGCCGTTATGGGCGGCTTATCGCTGTTTGAAGAAAGCTCAAGATAAGCGTTCTCCTCTTGCGCTGGATTTGCCAGAGCGGAAAATTATTCTCGATACCAGAGGCAACATCGAAAAAGTTGTCGTTCCGCCCCGACTTGATGCGCATCGCCTCATCGAGGAATTTATGATCCAGGCCAATGTTTCGGCCGCTGAAGAATTGGAAAAGCGCCGAACACCTTTGCTTTACCGCGTGCATGAAAGTCCATCACCCGAGAAGCTCAAAAACCTGGCCACATTCTTGCGCACCGTGCAACGCGAATGGGCTTTGGGCCAGAGTGTAAAGCCAGCCCAGTTCAATAGGCTTTTGGAGTCTGTGAAGGGCGAAGACTTTGAACTGCTGATTCATGAGATTGTTTTGCGCACGCAGATGCAAGCCACTTATAAGCCCGATAATCTCGGTCACTTTGGTTTGGCGCTCAGTCGTTATGCGCATTTCACTTCGCCCATCAGACGTTATGCCGATCTAATTGTGCACCGCGCATTGATCAAAGCGTTAGGGTTTGGCGATGACGGCCTGTCGGTTCAAGATATTGAGCAGTTAGAAGATACCGCCGAAATGCTAGCCACCGCAGAGCGCCGTGCTATGATTGCCGAACGTGAAACCAATGACCGGCTGATTGCCGCATGGTTGGCACCACAAGTGGGGGCCACATTCCATGGCAAAATATCGGGTGTAGTTGGTGCTGGATTGTTCGTGGTGTTGGACGGCAGTGGGGCCGATGGTTTTGTGCCAGTGGCTGGTTTTCNNTACAGGTGAGACGTTCCAACTCGGTGACAGGGTTGAGGTGAAACTGTTAGAGGTTGCGCCGGTCAAAGGTGGCTTGCGATTTGAAATGGTTTCTGCTGGTCGGACGGGCAAGCCGCCGCGACATGTTAAGAAGGGTAAGCGCAGATGAGTCAGAATAAGAGTGATGCGGTGTGGCGTGGCTTTATGCTTAAGTGCCCGGCCTGTGGTGAGGGTGCGCTGCTGCACCACTATCTAAAGGTTGTTGATCACTGTGCACATTGTGGAGAAGACTTCTCTCACCAGCAAGCCGATGACGCCCCACCCTATTTCACCATTTTGTTGGTTGGCCATATCATTGTGCCAGCCATGTTAACGGCAGAAGTGATTTGGCACCCGCCAATGTGGGTGGATTTTGTGGTTTGGCTGCCAGCAATTGCTATTCTGTCTTTGTTGCTTTTGCCGCGCATCAAAGGTGCTGTTGTTGGCCTGCAATGGGCCATGGGTATGCATGGGCTTGGCGCTGAAACGAAGCCTGCCATCAAACCTTGACTTTGGGCCGCAATTGGGGTCTATCGCCACCAAATCGGAGTTTACATTATGGCCAAAGGCAACGTTATCAAGATCAAGTTGGAGTCCACCGCAGACACCGGCTATTTCTATGTCACCAAGAAGAACTCGCGCACCAAGACTGACAAGTTCTCATTCACCAAATATGATCCAGTTGTGCGCAAGCATGTGGAATTCAAGGAAACCAAGATCAAGTAAGATCGGTTTTCTATCTCAAACAAGGGCGCTGGAATTTCCGGCGTCTTTTTTTATTGGTTCAGATGTTGTGGGGTGAAGTGCCGATCCGGGTTATTCGGAACGAGGAGGCCACTCAGTTCTGGCCCGGACCGGCGTAGCCTTGAAATCAGGAGATGCGGCTGACCTGACAACAAGACATCTCTTAATTGGGTTTTATAACCCGTGCCGAACGATTGGCCCTCAGTTGGGAAGCGGGCGACGCTTGGTGCTGATGCAAGTCGCCGCCCTGCTGAGAGGTGCTGAATAAACTCTGGAGAGAAAGTATTCAGCGCGTTCAAAATCTATGAACGGAATATGACTCTGGTAAGGAAAATTCTCCAGCTAAAGCTATGGTAAACAAGCTAAATGCGATATTCATGATGAATCGTTAAGGTGAATACACCAGCATTTTAGCTATTAACCCTCTGCAGTGTCCGGCGGCTCATTTTCATCTGGCAAATGCATTTCGAGTGGCATTTGTTCTGTGCCATCAAGAGGTTCTTCGTCAGCCGTCAACGCATCTGACAGCTTTGGCATTGGAACATCAAAGCCAGGTGGCACATTGGCATCAAGCAAGCCTGCGGCCTTGAGTTCTTGCAAGCCCGGCAAATCAGTCAATTCATTCAAGCCAAAATGTGAGAGGAATGATTCAGTGGTGCCATAAGTCACTGGCCTGCCCGGTGTTTTGCGGCGGCCGCGCATTTTCACCCAACCAATTTCAAGCAGATTGTCCAATGTACCTTTGGAAATGGCCACACCACGAATGTCTTCAATCTCGGCTCTGGTGACGGGCTGATGATACGCAACAATTGACAAAGTTTCGAGAGCAGCTTTGGTGAGGCGTTTCTGCTCAATCTTTTCGCGGCGCAAAAGTGAACCCATGTCTGGAGCGGTGCGTAGCCCAAACTTGCCTGCAACCTGCACAATGTTCACACCACGGTTTTCATAATTGGCAGCCAGATCAGCCAACAAGGCGCCTACATCAACACCAGCCGGCAGAAACTCGCCAAATGCAGCAAGGGATAGAGGCTCTGCTGCAGCGAACAACATAGCTTCAATGATGCGCAGGCTTTCAGCGCGGTCTGCCATTGGATGCAGGCTGATCACAGTGCCTATTTCCTCCGTCGTTTCGTCTTGTCCAAGGGATGCGGGGGCGCTTGTCATGAATCTTGTTCCTGGGTGATTTCGTTTTTGGCCTTACGGCGCAAATAGATCGGGTGAAATGCCATTTCTTGGCGCATCTCAATGCGGCCATCGCGAGCCAACTCTAAGCTGGCAGTAAAGCTTGAGGCGCGCACGGTGCGGCGGGTTTCTTTGGTGGAAAGATAACGTTCAAGCCAGTGATCAAATGTGCCCCAATCATCCATGCTGCCNNGTATAAGTTTGGCGTACCATTTTACGGGTGCGTCGTTCGGCATAAGCTTTGAGAAGATCAATCAAGTTGTCGGCATATTCGCGGGTTACTTCCACGGCTAATGCCTGAGGTGCGCCACGGGCGAATACCTGTTGGCCGAGTTGCGGGCGCTTCATCAGTTGGGCAGCCGCTTCACGCATTGCCGCCAAGCGCTGCAGCCGAAACGCGAGGCGCGCTGCCATATCTTGCGGGGCCGCTTCATCTCCCCCAGGCGGTTGGGGGATCAATAGGCGCGATTTGAGATATGCAAGCCAAGCCGCCATCACCAGATAATCAGCCGCCACATCAATGCGCATGGATTTAGTGCGGTCAATGAAAGACAGATATTGATCAGCCAAAGCAACAATAGACACTTGCGCCAGATCAATTTTGTGGGCGCGTGCCAATTCCAACAACAAATCCAGTGGGCCTTCAAATCCACCCACATCGACAATCAATTCCTCAGTGGGTGCAACAATCCGCTCCGGTGCTGCATTGGCATCCCAAATTTCATTTTGCTGGTTGGTTGGTGTCGCCAAAGTGAACCTCATATGGAGCGACTCTTGTGCCACAAAAGCCCAGCTCTCTACGACCTTATAGGCTGATTTATCCCCAGAATCCGCTGCTTTATTGCGGCAGCGTTTTATTGGCTCATTAAAGCCTCAAGCTCACGCAAAGCTTGTTTTTGTTCAAAGGGCAATGGTTTGCGCCGCAAGCGCATAGCTGCCTTGGCGCGGCGCGCAATTTTGGCATTGAAAACTTGGGCGCTGTCGGCAACCTCTTGCATTTCCGATATCACGCCATTGCAATGCAGAAGCATGTCACAGCCGGCGTCATACGCCAAGTCGGCTTTCTCTTTATAGCTGCCCTTCAGCGCCTTCATCGAGAGATCATCAGTTATCAGCAGGCCATTAAAGCCAATCACACGACGGATTACATTGCGCACAACCTTGCGCGACAAAGTGGCAGGCTGATCAGGGTCAATTGCGGAATAAACCACATGAGCTGTCATTGCCATCGGGCAATCCGCAAAGCCCGTGAAGGGCACAAAATCGTGGCTTTCAAGTTCGAGGCGTGATGTGTCAACCACCGGGAGATCAAGATGGCTATCAACCATAGCGCGGCCGTGGCCCGGGATGTGTTTCATGACGGGTAAAATTCCGCCATCAATGAGACCTGCCACATGGCTGCGCGCCAGTGACATGATGCGCTCTGGCCTTGTATCATAGGCGCGGTTGCCGATTACATCATGTGCGCCCAACTGTGGCGCATCAAGCACAGGCAGGCAACTCGCCGTCACATCTAAATCAAAAAGTTCTTCGGCCATGAGACGGCCAACACTGCGCGCTGACCGCAAGGCCAAGCCGGGGTTAATGGCATAGAGTTTTCCGAAAGCGCGGGCGTTGGGATAGGTGCGCCAATGTGGTGGGCCAATGCGCTGGACACGGCCACCTTCTTGGTCAATGAAAACCGGAGCGTCCTTGCGTCCTACTGCACGTCGGAAACTGGCCACCAGTTCACGCACTTGCTTATGCGTTTCACAATTACGCTTGAATAAGATTAACCCCCAAGGGTGTTGGCGTTCAAAGAAAGCCAATTCTTCAGTGCTTAAACTATGGCCAGCGCAACCTGATATGAATGCGCGTATCTTCAATTCACTCTTGCCCCCGCAATATGTTACTAGAGATTGCGCTTACAGCATCATTGATGCACCAAGCAATCTCTTTCTCCAGCTGCAATCAGGGTAGAGCACACGTTCTGGGCTACATCGTTAGTCGCCATGGGACCCAAATTTAATCTGTAACGGGTGGTGCCTGCCACTTGGGCGGGCTCAATGATAGGGGCGTAGCGGGTGATAATGGCACCGTGTTTGGCAGCTAAACGTTGATATTCTGCGTTGGCCTCAGCCTGGGATGCAAATGAAGCCAGTTGGACCTGAAAACGACCATCTCCTGCAGAAGCGGGTGCGGATGCGACTGCTGTCCTCACCGGACTTGCAGGTGCTGCCACAGGTGCGTCACCATAAAGGCCACCACCACTATCTGTGGATGCTGGTACTGTCAGGGCGGCCTGCTGGGTGCCTTTAGGAGTGCTGCTGCGGGCCACCGAGGCCACAGCCTTACTCGGCGGCACCAATAACACTGGGTCCGCACTCTGCGCCTTGGCGAGTTTTGGCGCGGCGGCTTTTTTTGTTACTACTTTTGGTTCGGGTGGCACCGGGTCGGCGGTCGCATCAGGTGCGGCGGCAGTATTTGCAGCTGCTGCCGCAGGAGGTGCATCGGTTCCTGATGGCATTGGTAGATCACCTAATGACGCAGCATTGGTCGATGTTGTCGTTGGTGCTGGCGGAGATGAATTTGCCGCCGAACTTTGTTCGGCGGCGGGATTTATCATTGCGACGTCGGCTTTACCATCTCCATCGATGGCCCCTTGTTGGCCATTCGGCGCAGGCGGCGGAGGTAGAGGCAAAGGCACTGCACTCCCGTTGCTGGAAGCTGCTGGAGGGGCCATTGCGCCACCCTGAAGGTCAGGTGCTTGCTCGCTGGACTTGAGTGGGCCACCTGGAACTTCGTGGTCACCTTCGATGCGGTCATAAATTAACTTCTTTCCTGCCTGGTCGGCGGGTGCGGTGCCGGCTGCAGGGTCGGCTGCTACCTTAGGCGAAGTGGTAGGCGCTTCAATTACTGGAGGATTCTGGCCAGCGGCGGCCAACTTAGAACCCTTATTGAATTGCAGATAATACCAGCCACCAAATGCAACCAATAAGGCTAGGATCACTGCCGTCAAAATCCATCCTAAGGCTCGTGGGCGATCTTGATCATAGCCATCGGACAGTTCATCCTGATACGCTTGACGGTAATCATTAGCGGTCGCGCGGCGCTGGCCGCGTTGGGCAGGGCCTGCCTGTTCAAACACATCATCCCTGGCAATGGGGCCTAGGCGTGGCTCACCTGAAGCATTTTGCGGCATCGGCATTTGCGGCATGCGCGGTTGCCCAATGCTGGGTTGAACAAGTGGTGCCTGACGACCTGGCATGGGTTGGGCTTGATAACTTGGATTGGCTGCCCTGAAAGCTGAGTTAGCGCCCATGGGCGGAACTTGTGGCCGCGCCGGTTGTGCTGCTGGTTGTCGTGGCTGAAATGCCGGGTTTTGTGCAAAGCCAGTCGCAGGATCTATTGGGCGGTAAGAAAGTGGCTGCTGGCCATAGGCAGGAGCATAGTTTGGCGCATAAGCCGATTGATAAGGCGGCTGTTGCTGGCCCGCTGGCGGATAGCCGACAGGCGCTTGATTTGTGGTTTGCGCGGTTTGTCCACTTGGCCCAGTGGCGGGAAATGCCGCTGGCCTCACGATTGGTGGCGGAGCACTTGGTGCAGACGCACTTGCCTTTGAAGCAGATGCTTCTGGTTCAGCAAAGGCGAACTTCGGTTTTCCTGGCACAGCAACAGGTGGGCTAGAAGCTGCTGGATCAGTTTTTTGCTTAGCGGCGGCTACCCGCTGGACCGCTAATTTTTCNNGGCGGCATGCGCGGCGCTGGGTTTGCAGGCCGTGGAGCGACTGGGACTGGGACTGGGCTAGTTAGCCGTTGGGCCACAGGCGCAGCATTTGCAGGCCGTGGCGCTAAAGGCACTGCAGAACTTGGACGTGGCGCATTACCTGCGACAGGGGCTTTTGCTGCAACTGGAGTTGATGCTGGGCGTTGAGCCAAATCACGAGGGGCCACGTTTCTCGGAGCCATTGGAGCAGGTTTTGCCATCACATGCTGGCCAGGGCGAACTGCTTGTGGTGTGGCGCGTGGCATCACTCGGCCAGCAGGCTGGGCAGTCTGCTTGAATTCATCAGCAACCTTAGGCAGTTCAGTTCCGCCTACGTTTTTGCCAATTCCAAGCCGTTCACGCCAGTTGAGCTTTTCGCCCGAATTGCCAGAATCCTGGTCCATCACTTTTTACCCGATCACATTTCTTCGACTGGCCTCACACCCAGAACGCGCAAGCCATTGCCAATACAATAGCGAATCGCACGCAAAAAAGCGAGGCGTGTTAATGTAACATCTGCACTGGTTTCCACAATAAAGCGTAAATGCGGCAGTTCTTTGCCTCGGTTCCACAAAGAATGGAAATCGCTGGAAATGTCATAAAGGAAAAACGCGATCCGATGTGGTTCATGTGCCTTGGCGGCTGCCTCGATTTGGCGAGGGAATTCAATCACTCTTCTGATGAGCGCAATTTCGGCTTCGTCCTGCAGAAGTGAAAAATCAACTTTGCCGCTTAAGTCTTTGGACGCATTGCGTAAAACAGATGATATACGGGCATAAGCATATTGCACATAAAACACGGGATTGTCTTTGGATTGCTCGGTTGCTTTGGCGAAATCAAAATCCAGAGGGGCTTCATTTTTGCGGTAAAGCATCATGAAACGCACCACGTCTGCGCCCACCTCATCAACTACTTCACGCAAAGTAATGAACTCTCCGGATCGTTTGGACATTTTAACCGGCTCGCCATCACGCAACAACTTAACCAATTGGCATAGTTTGACGTCAACCGACACTTTGTCGCCGGCAAAAGCCTTGGCCACTGCATTCAGGCGTTTGACATAGCCGCCGTGATCAGCACCTAGAATATAAATGAGCTGGGTGAAACCACGCTCAATCTTGTTTTTGACATAAGCCACATCGGAAGCAAAGTATGTGTAGCTGCCGTCAGATTTCTTGAGCGGGCGGTCTGTGTCATCGCCAAACTGGGTGGCGCGGAATAAGGTTTGGTCGCGGTCTTCCCAGTCGGGTGGCACTTCACCCTTGGGCGGAGGCAGTTTGCCGACATAAACTAGGTCTCGTGCCTCCAGCGTTTTAAGAGCATCTGTTACCGCGCCGGAATCCTGCAATGACTTTTCTGAGAAGAATACTTCTTGTTTGATATCTAATGTGGCTAGATCATCGCGGATCATGTCCATCATCATGGCAATGGTCTTATCGCGGATGATGGTTTGCCATTTAAACGGTTCGCGCAAACTGCCGCCATATTCACTAGCAAGTGCC
The DNA here is from genome assembly GCA_003151375.1 of Hyphomicrobiales bacterium. Taxonomy (GTDB): domain Bacteria; phylum Pseudomonadota; class Alphaproteobacteria; order Rhizobiales; family Aestuariivirgaceae; genus Aestuariivirga. The sequence goes on along the minus strand of PLXI01000120.1, from coordinate 191 downwards.
GCACCGACTGGTTTTAAATAGTCACCCGGATAAAGCCCTGCTGGGATGTCACCGATGTTTTCACCGAGCGCTTCAAGATAACGGAAGTAGGCAGATTGTGCCAACACATCAACCTGTGCGCCCGCATCATTGATGTAATACTCTTTGGTGACGTTATGAGCAGTGAAACTCAAAAGTGCCGCCAGCGCATC
>PLXI01000185.1 GCA_003151375.1 Hyphomicrobiales bacterium | reverse complement strand
CGCTATCGCGGCGATTTCGAGGAACGGCTGAAGACGGTGGTGAAGGAGCTGGAGGGCGTCAAAGGCGCCATCCTGTTCATTGACGAGATTCACACCGTGATCGGCGCGGGCGCCACATCGGGCGGGGCGATGGATGCCTCCAATCTGCTCAAGCCGGCCTTGGCGGCAGGCACTTTGCGCTGTATCGGCTCCACCACCTATAAGGAATATCGTCAGCATTTCGAGAAGGACCGCGCTTTAGTGCGCCGGTTCCAGAAGATTGATGTGAATGAGCCTTCTATTCCAGATGCAATCGCCATTCTCAAAGGCTTGAAGCCTTATTACGAAGAATATCACAAAGTGAAGTTCACCGACGATGCTGTTGAACAGGCGGTTCAACTTTCAGCGCGTTATATGGCTGATCGTAAATTGCCAGATAAAGCCATTGACGTGATCGACGAAACTGGTGCCTCACAAATGTTGCTGCCGGAAGATCAACGTAAGAAAACAATTGGCGTTGAAGAGATCGAAGCAACGATTGCCACCATGGCGCGCATTCCAGCCAAAACCGTTTCGCGCGATGATGCCGCTGTGCTCAAAAATCTGGACACAGAATTGAAGCGATTGGTATTCGGCCAAGACAAAGCCATTGAACAAGTTACTGCCGCCATCAAATTGGCGCGCGCAGGTTTGCGTGAACCAGAAAAGCCCATTGGCAGCTATTTGTTCTCAGGCCCAACCGGCGTTGGCAAAACTGAAGTGGCCAAGCGTTTGGCCGAGGTTCTTGGCGTCAAATTTTTGCGCTTTGACATGAGCGAATATATGGAACGCCATTCGGTCAGCCGCTTGATCGGCGCACCTCCGGGCTATGTCGGCTTTGATCAAGGCGGTCTGCTTACAGATGGCATTGACCAAAATCCTTATTGTGTGTTGCTGCTCGACGAAATCGAAAAAGCTCATCCTGACCTGTTCAATATTTTGTTGCAGGTGATGGATCACGGCAAACTGACCGACAATAACGGCAAACAGGTTGATTTCCGCAATGTGGTCTTGATCATGACCAGCAATGCGGGCGCTTCTGAATTGGCGCGCTCAGCGATGGGCTTTACCCAGAACAAGCGTGAAGGTGATGACCATGAGGCGATCACCAAAATGTTCACGCCAGAGTTCCGTAACCGCTTGGATGCCATTGTTTCCTTCAGCCACTTGCCCAAGGAAGTGGTGCGCAAAGTGGTTGAGAAATTCGTGTTGCAGTTGGAAGCTCAATTGTCTGAGCGCCAAGTGAACATCGAGCTTTCAACTGAAGCCGCCGATTATATCGCCGAAAAGGGCTATGACCCGCAGATGGGTGCAAGGCCTTTGGCCCGCGTGATCCAGGAAGAGATTAAAAAGCCTTTGGCTGAGGAACTTCTATTTGGAAAACTAACCCATGGCGGCACGGTGCGCATTCTCTTGAAGGACGCAAAACTAGTGTTCTCATATCTCAGTCGTGAGGAAGAAAAGAAGATCTTGCCCAAGCCGCCAGAGCGTAAAGCACTGCCTCGCTCAAGGGTGGCTGTGAAAAAGCCGAAGAAGGCCGCTAAAGTAAAATAATTTGCAATGCAGGTGAGCAGATCAAAAATTGTTCTGCTCACCACTTTGGCCATGCTGGCCTTTGCGGGCAATTCTATTCTTGGCCGCCTCGCGCTCAAAACCACCAGCATAGATCCGGCCACCTATATGAGCTTACGGCTCGTTTCTGCTGCGGGCATGTTGATGCTAATTTTACGTTTGCGTCCCACACCCACGCCTGTCGCTGGCAACTGGCCCAGCGCCCTGGCGTTATTTGCCTATGCGGTTGGCTTTTCACTTTCCTATATGGATCTCTCGGCGGGCACCGGTGCGTTGTTGCTTTTCGCTGCAGTTCAAATCACCATGATTGGCCTTAGCCTGTGGCGCGGTGATAAAATGTCACCGCTGCAAATACTCGGCATCGTGATTGCTTTTGCAGGTCTTGTGATTTTGCTGCTCCCCAATGTTGATACGCCACCACTCACCGCTTCAGCCTTGATGATCGGTGCGGGCGTGGCTTGGGGCATTTATTCTCTACGCGGGCGCGGGGCAGGTGACCCAACTGCCGTAACCGCAGGCAATTTTTTACGAACAGTTCCGATGGCGGTGATCTTCAGTGTACTGATGATATCGCATATGCAGATCTCTAGTACGGGGGTCATCTATGCGCTCCTTTCTGGCGCCATCACTTCAGGGCTGGGCTACGCCATTTGGTACGCGGCTCTCCCACTGCTAAAACCCATCCAAGCCTCAATCGTGCAACTCAGCGTGCCGATAATTGCCAGCTTCGGCGGCGTGTTGTTTATAGGAGAGGGGCTGACACTGAGACTGGTGCTGACGGCGACCGCTGTATTGGGCGGGATTTTGTTAGTGATGGTGGAGCGCGGGCGCAAACAACCTGCTTAAAGCGCAGCGCTGATCCTTTTCGCCATCTCCGCCAACACTGCATGATCTGCCATTTTGCCCGTGTGTGGCCGAAGTGGAACACCATCCTTCATCGGCAGAATGTGAAAATGCAAATGAAATACAGTCTGCCCGGCCGCGCCTTCATTATATTGCCTGAGCTGGAAGCCATCGGCACCGGTTGCCGTCACGGCAGCCTTGGCCACCTTTTGGGCAATGGGCATGAGCTTGGCCAACACCGTCGGATCAGCATCAAGCAAGCCGCGTGATGGCGCTTTAGGGATTACCAAACAATGGCCGTCTGCCATCGGCATCACATCCATAAAAGCCAGCGTGTGTTCATCCTCATAAATCTTGTGGCATGGAATTTCACCGCGTAAGATTTTGGCGAAGATGTTGGCGTTGTCATAAGTCATCATTCACTCTCCAAATGTTTAAATGGCGCATGGGCCGCAAGTTCTTCACGGCCTTCTTCAATTGCTGCGCGTTCTTGATCCAGATATTCGCCCACCGCACGCGCCAATCCCTGATGCGCCAAATGATGAAAGCTGACCGTTTTGACCGGCACATAACCTCGCGCCAATTTGTGTTCGCCTTGAGCACCTGCTTCAACCACTTTGAATTTGTGGGCAATGGCCCAATCTATGGCTTGATAATAACAAGTCTCAAAATGCAGGAACGGCACATTTTCCGAGCAGCCCCAATTGCGGCCAAAGAGCGTATCAGCGCCGATGAAGTTGAGCGCCCCAGCAATGGGCCGTGTGCCTGCATAAGCCATCACCAGCAAAACGTGCTCCCGCAAAGTGTCATGCACCATCTCAAAAAATTTGCGTGTGAGATAAGGCTGGCCCCATTTGCGGCTGCCTGTATCCATATAAAAATGCCAGAACGCATCCCAGTGTTGAGGCCTAATATCATTGCCTTGAAGTGCACGAAACTCTAATCCTAAATCGCGCAAAGTGGCGCGTTCTTTGCGGATATTTTTCCGCTTACTCGATGATAGGGCACTCAGAAAATCATCGAAGCTCGTATAACCTTGATTATGCCAGTGGAATTGAATGTCATGGCGCTCCAGCCAATTTTGATCGCCGCGCAGTGCGGTTTGATCCGCCTCAGCTGTAAAAGTAACATGAACCGATGAGGCCTTTTCCGCCGCACATAAGGAAATGAGTGCTTGTGGCAACACTAATGCCTTGCCTAACAGTTTGGGCGCAACAACTGGCGAAAACGGCACCGCAACTTGCAATTTGGGATAATAGCGCCCGCCTGCGCGCGTGAAGGCTTCTGCCCAGCCATGATCAAAAACATATTCGCCCTGCGAATGAGACTTAAGATAACAAGGCGCTGAAGCGACAAGCTTGCCAGCATCTTCAATCAATATATGCCGTGCTGCCCATCCGGTTTCCTTCGTGGCTGAACCTGATTTCTCCAAGGCAAACAAAAAGGCATGAGAGATGAACGGATTGAATGTGGCTGGATCAGGATTGGCCACGCCATCCCAATCTTTGGCTGATACCTCATCCAGTGATGTGATAATGCGGGTCTTCACCGAACCGCCGGAATAAAGTTTTCAAAAGTGATTTGATCGCAATAGCGGCGCGCCATAGCTGCCTGTTCATCGCTGTGTATTGTCCAAGTTAAAATCGGATGGCCCGCCGCTCTAAACTGGGTGATCGGTTGAAACGGCAATTGTGAGAAATCGAAAGACACAAAATGCGGGCGGCTGAACGGTATATGCCAATAGTTTTGCATCGAAAGCCGCTTTTCTATCGGCAAGATGTTGTAATAGGGATCAATCACTCGATCTGCGGTAATGCCGCGAACAACATCAGGATATGTGGCGGCAGCGCGCGCGATGAGCGTGGGATCAAACGACATCACGCATACGGGGCCGTTGTAGCTGCTAACCACCTTAAGAGTACGGTCAGTCAAGGTAAAATCGTCATCCCAGAGTGATTTGATTTCCACCACCAACGTCGTCTTGCCCTTAATCTGCTCAAGCAATTCAGCGAGTGTTTGAATGCGCTCACGGCCTTGACGGTAACTCATTTTCTTAAGTTCGGCGGATGTAAAACTCTTAACAGCGCCTTTGGCGTCAAGCACCCGATCCACATTATCGTCGTGGAAGATCATTGCCTCGCCGTCTTTGCTTAACTCCACATCTGTCTCGATCGAAAACCCCTGACGCATCGCAACTGCAAATGAACTCTCACAATTTTCAACCAAACCCATTGCTTCATCATGCAAGCCACGGTGGGCAATGGGATTAGCCACCAACCATTCAAGGGCGCGTATTTGTGGTGTGAAGCGCATCAGGCAAGCTCCACAATGGCTTCCACTTCAACTGGCACATCGAGCGGCAGGCTCGAACAGCCCACCGATGAACGCGCATGGCGGCCCATGTCGCCAAACACTTCAACCATCAAGTCTGAAACACCATTGGCCACTTTCGGCACATCCACAAAATGTGGCGCGGCATTAACAAAACAAACCAGCTTCACAATGCGTTGAACCTTGTCTAAATCGCCACTACAGGCCGCTTTCATCTGGGCAATGAGATTGATGCCGCATTGGCGCGCGCATGCCATACCCTGCTCAATAGTCAGGCCCCCGCCAAGCTGGCCCAAGGCCAAAGACTTACCTGCCAGCATGGGTATTTGGCCCGAGATGAACAATAACTTGTCGCTGCGCACATAAGGCACATAATTAGCAACGGGAGCCATTGCTTCAGGCAGCACTAAGCCCATTTTGGCCAGTTTGGCATCAATCATTCCCATATGAACAACCTCTCATTTGGATCAACAGCATTATATGCTAGCCTTGAGTCTGGACAAGAAATGATACACACAAAAACCATCACTATATTCACATTGCTGGCCTGTCTGCCACAACCAGCTTTAGCCATGGACTTGGCCAGCTACCGCGCGGACTATGATCTGCAACCCGTGCGTATTGAACAGGGTGGCAAGGTGCAGCCCATTGACGGCCAGCTGGCTTATGAAGTGGCGGGTTCTGATTGCGCGGGTTGGACGGTCAGCACGCAAATAAAAAACCGCATCGCCCAAGCCGAACAAGGCTTGCAGACGACCGATATTAAATCACGCAGTTTTGAAACTGATGACGGACTATCGATGACTGTCTCGCAACAAGAAAGCGTTGATGGCAAATTGAGCGATGATTCTGAGATCAAAATTGCCAAGCCAGAAATTGGTGCGAAATCCAAAGGCAGTTTAAGCGGCAGCAAGAGTTTGACCTTTTCGCTGAATCCGGAAGTGATCTATCCCACCGAACATCAAAGACGCCTGTTAGCTGCTGCTGCCAAAGGTCTCACACGTGATGTTTCAACCGTCTATGACGGCTCAGATGGTGAAAAAGTCTTTCGCATTGTCACATTTATAAGCAAGAAACATGAACCAACGGCACAGCCACGAGACGATTTGTCTGCGCTTGCCGGCCTTGCGTCTTGGACGTTCCAGCTGGGCTATTATCCTGTGACGGATGAGCAAGCCGATACGCCAGAATTCCAAACAACATTTAACATGTTTGAAAATGGCGTCTCCACTGCGATGGTGTTTGACTATGGTAACTATGCTATGAAGGCAACGATCTCACAGCTGCAGATGTTACCAGCAACGTCTTGTCCGGTTTCGCCAGTGAAGCTGCAATAATGTACGGACTGTTTATCGTTCTTGGCCTGGTGGGCGCGGTCTGGGTGTTGCGCGAAGCGGGCAGAATGTCTCCCGCCAAACAACGTGGCTTTGTGCGGCAAATTGTTGGGCTTGGACTTTGCGGATTGGGTTCGATCTTTGCACTTAAGGGATTTTTGATTCTGGCTTTGCCAATGCTGGGTATGGGGGCAGGGTTCTTGGGCTGGCAACAGTTTGGATTTAGCAGGCCTGCCCAGCCTGCGCCAACTACTGGCTCGATGGACAAAACTGAGGCTCTTGAAGTTCTCGGCCTCACTGCTTCGGCATCATCCGAAGACATTCGCGCTGCCCATAAAAAACTGCTGCGTGCCATTCACCCCGATGCCGGAGGAAGCACTTATTTGTCGGCGAAGATCAATGCCGCGCGAGACCGACTGTTGAAAAGCTGATTAGCTTTCGGGCGCAATCATCAAACAAGATGCGCCTTCTTCCTTCAACGCAAGACACGCTTTTGCGGCGGTGTCTGCGGTGAAGCCAGCAAAGCGGGCACGGTAAACCACAGTGCC
>PLXI01000260.1 GCA_003151375.1 Hyphomicrobiales bacterium | reverse complement strand
GCTGTCCAAATCCGCCAGCATCAATTCGGTTTCGATCGTTTCAATATCAGCCAGAGGTTCAATCTTATTGTTCACATGGGTGATGTCATCATCAATGAAACAACGCACAACGTGAGCGATTGCATCCGTCTCGCGGATGTTAGCGAGGAATTGGTTGCCCAGGCCTTCGCCTTTTGATGCGCCTTTAACGAGCCCAGCGATGTCAACAAACGTCAACCGCGTAGGGATGATTTGAGCACTACCAGCGATTTTCGCCAAAGTGTCCAAACGCGGATCAGGCACGCCCACATCGCCCACATTAGGCTCAATGGTGCAGAACGGATAGTTCGCCGCCTGCGCTGATGATGTCTGCGTCAGCGCGTTGAACAAGGTGGATTTTCCCACATTTGGAAGGCCCACAATGCCGCATTTAAAACCCATGAAAGAAAACTCCGGTGAACTTGTTCTGGCGTATAGGACCCCATGCCGATTTTGCAAGTGTTGCAAGGGGAACCAAACATGCAATGTCGCGTTGTTGCTGGCAGGAGGTTCAGATGCCCAAATTCGTAACCATTGGCTATGGCGATGAGGCCGGATACCAGCGCACTTCTCCAAATCTCCGCAAAGCCGCTCATGCTGAAGATGATAAACTCGCCAAGCGTGGTGCGCTGATCGGCATTGCCGGCGCGCCAGTGCAGGTGCGCAACCCTGATGCCTCAGGCGTGCGGGTTGAGCATAAGGCTTATATGTCGTCATTATTGCCCATTGCTGGATTTGCCATCATTGAAGCGGATAATCTCGATGAAGCAATCAAACTGGTTTCCGCAGTTCCGTGTGCTGTCTGTCACGGCGTCGTCGAAGTCTGGCCGCTAGAAGAGCAATGAGGTTACTCAGGCTTCACGCCATTTGGCCGTGGCGGATTGACAATCATCGCCACCTTGCTCTGAAACTTTTCATCTGCTCCCGCAGTCAGCATATCTGCATTGTCGGCCACAGCATCAAGCACGAGCACCAGCCAATCCTTATCATCCTTGGCAAAATTGCCCAGCACATGCGGCTGCACAAAACGCTTATCACCCGGATGGCCGATGCCCAAGCGCACCCGCTTAAATTCTGGCGTGATGTGCGCTGCAATCGAACGAATGCCATTATGCCCAGCAGCGCCGCCGCCCAGCCTTACGCGCACTTTGCCGGGTTCTAAATCCAGTTCGTCATAAAACACATAGACATTCTCTAAAGGAATATCATGAAAGCGAATGGCCTCACCCACACTGCGCCCACTTTCATTCATGAAAGTTTGCGGCTTGAGCAGCAGAACTTTTTCACCGCCTAAAGTGCCTTCGCTCAAATCGCCTTTAAACTTTTTGCGCCATGGAGAAAAATTATGGCGACGGTGTATGACATCCGCCGCCATGAATCCGATATTATGCCGGTTAGAGGCATAAGAAGCGCCAGGATTGCCGAGGCCGACGAAGAGATACATGGCGCGCCCTTTAGGATAATTCGCCGATTATGACAATGCGCCAGCCAGAATTTAAGCTGGCACCTCGCGCGCGGTAAAGCTGATGAGCCCCATCGCCAACAGCGCCAGCACTAACATGCCCAGCGCCAGCGGAATGGTAGTGGTGTTGTACATCTGGCCAATGAAAGCGCCGATCCCTGCCCCCAAAACCATTTGCAAAAATCCTTGTGCCGAGGCTGCCGTGCCTGCAACTTCGCCCAAGGGTTCCATCGCCAATGCCCCGAAATTTGGCATAATCATACTGAAGGTAAAAAACTGCACCGCCGACAATGCGAAGAACGCCCAAACCGGAATCATGTGCAAGAACCCCAGCAGCAACATCAGCGCCGTCGCAGCACTAAACACATAGAGCGCCAAGTGTGAAAGGCGTCTCATCCCATATCTATTCATCAGCTGTGTATTAGCAAAGCCACCAACAGCGGAGACTGCCCCACCAGCAGCAAAGAAGGCCGGAAACCACATTCCCACCCCATAGATGCCAACATAAATCTGTTGCGAAGATGTGAGAAAGGCAATCAGCCCGGCAAACAAAAACGCCCCAGCCAAAATATAGCTCAGCGCAACGTGGTTTGAGAACACAATGCCAAAACCTTCCACAATAGACTTCAGCCCAAACGGGCGCCGATCTTCTGGTTTCAAAGTCTCTGGCAGGCGCAACCACACCCACAAAGTCACAAGCATTCCAAGCCCGGCCATAAACAAAAATAGCCCGCGCCAATCCAACACCACTAATAGCATCTGGCCAAGGCCAGGTGCAAAGATCGGGGACAGCATCAAAACCATAAACACGAATGACATGGTCTTGGCCATTTCATCGCCCACGAATAGATCCCGCACCAATGCAGTGGCAATCACCGCCGATGCCGCAGCGCCCGCGCCTTGCACAAAACGCAAGAACACAAGACTGTTGAAATCCGTCACCGTATAAGCGCTGAGTGCGGCGATACAATAAATCACCAAACCCACCAGCAAGGGTTTGCGTCTGCCATATCGATCAGACAACGGGCCAAACACGATTTGTAATATGCCAAATCCCAACATGTAAGCTGGGATAACCAGTTGTCTGCGATTGGGATCAGGCTCACCAAGACCAGCACCAATCTGCTGCAAGCCCGGCAACATGATATCAATGGCAACAGCATTGATGGCGATGAGCGCTGCAATCAATACAATGAATTCGACACGGCCCAAACGGCCAATCAGCTTTGAAGTTGTCATGTGAGTCCCTAAAAACAAGCCGACGGAGTAGCATAAAGCAAACCAAAATTTGTCAGCAATGCCAAAAACAAAACGGCGAGCATCGCGGCCCGCCGTTTCAAATCGAATGAGAAGAAGTTACTTCTTCTTCGGTGCAGCAGCGGCGGCAGCAGGAGCTGCGGCTTTGGCACCAGCGGCAGGAGCAGCAGCTTTCGCACCAGCAGCAGGCTTGGCACCAGCGACAGGCTTGGCACCAGCGGCAGGAGCGGCACCAGCGGCGGCGTCAGGTGCCTTCTGGGCAGAAGCCGGAACGTCAGCCGCAACAGCAGCAACAACTTCCACCACTTCTTCCTTGGCCTGAGCTGAGATGGCACAAAGGGTTACGTCACCGCGCACCGCAGAGGTCACACGGTCTGGCAACTTGATTTGCGACAAATGAACCGATTGCATGATCTGCATGCCGGTGAGATCAACCACGATTTCATCGGGAATAAAGTCAGCCGGGCAATACAGCGAAACCGTATGCGAGACGATGTTGAGCACACCGCCAGCTTTCAAGCCGGGGGCAGCTTCTTGGTTCTTGAAGTGAACTTGAACATCAACCGCGATACGGGCATCTTTGCCAAGGCGCAGAAAATCAACATGGATGATGCGGTCTTTCACCGGATCAAATTGCACATCGCGGGCGATGGCGCGCATGGTCTTGCCATCAATTTCAAGGTCAACCAGTGTTGACAAGAAACGGCCAGTTTCCACATGCGGCAGAACCGCCTTATATGTCATGGTGATGTTGGCTGGGGCTTGCTTGTCACCATAAACGACGCCGGGCACATGGCCCTCACGACGAACAGCTCTAGCGGCCCCCTTGCCGGCTTTGCCGCGGGCTGCGGCCTGAATTGTAATGATTTTAGACATTAGATAACTCCAATTGATAAAGGCCGCCCCGCAAAAGGTCTTCCTTTTGCGAACAGGACTGGCTTCTTGATGATACCCAGCCTCCCTCCAGGGGTGGATCGATGCCGGATGGCGGCCCTATAGGGGATTGGGGCGGCGGTGGCAAGCTGACCCTGCCGACGGTTGCGAGGCGGGTTCAACGCCGCTAGGACTCCACAATGGTTAAAACTCCCGCCCGCGCAAAACTTAATGCCATTGTCGTGTGTTGCACGCCGAATTGGCTGCCTCTGGCGGGGGCAACACTTTTGTCATGCGTCCAAAATGGTGGGGCCGAAAGTGCCGATTTCTACGTACTCACCAGCGCCAGCAACGCTTTTGACCGCCAGCAATTTGCCTCCTTCACCAAGGCGCATGGCTTTGCCGCCAAGGTGATTGACCTTACCCTGCCCAAGGCACTGGCCAGTTTCCCTACAGCGCGGTTTAGCACGGCAGCCTTGTTGCGCCTTACCATCGATCAACATTTGCCAGCTCATTACACGCGCGTTCTCTACCTTGATTGTGATATTCTGTGCGAAGGTTCTGTCGCTGAGATTTTCGCCGCTGACTTACATGACAAAAGCTTGGGTGCAGTTGAAGATTATCAATCCCTGCCCGGCGCGTTTAATGCGTCTGGCAGCCATATACAAAACATCGGATTGCCAACAGGTGCTCGCTATTTCAATTCTGGCGTCCTGCTGTTTGATTGGAAACAAACTTTAAAGCGCAAAATGTTGCCGCATTGCGTCGCCCATATACTTGAGATGCAAAACAGGGGCGAAAGTTACAATCTTCCCGACCAGGACGTTTTGAATCTTGAATTCGTTGGAGATTGGCAACCGCTCAATTTAAAATTCAATCTCATGGCATTTTTCGTGGATTATTTTGCCCCCACACCTGTGTTCCGCCACTTCTCAAACAAATACAAACCATGGCATGGCACTTGGCTTCCCGGCCTCACCCAATACCGCGCGCGCTATGAAACTCTNNCAAATTTTGTTGTCAGACGCTTCAACAAAATCGCCTTCGTCGAATCCATCGCCTGTGTTTTTCGTCGTGTGGATTTCATTTCACGAAAGCGCTTTGCCAAGCATTTTAAGAGCGCAGAAAATCCAAGCGTCGAATAAGTGCGCTTACAAGCTTACCAACCAACCGCCCGGGCACAGAGGCCTTAACCCGCGCCTCAATCTCATTGTCCCAGAAATTCACCGGCTCACCAGTTTGAATGTCATTGAATTGCTTAATCGCCACCCGCCAATCCTTGCGGCTCATTGGGAAGATGCGATATTTCTGTGGGTTCTTGCGCCACGCCATGAGGATGAGTGTCTGTTCATCATCCACCAAATCAACACTGAGCAGGCCTGCCAGCGCGGCGTCAATGTCAGCAACAAACTCCGGCCACATCGCAGCGGGTGCAATGCGGCAGCCGCCTTGGAAATAAACTTTGCCGCGCAAAACCACTTCGTAAATCGGCATGTCATCAATTGGCTGCATGTGAAACAGATTGAATTTTCCAGCGGTGTCAAAGCGCCAGGTTTTGTTTGCATCAAAGGCCAGTTCATCGCGGCAATAGCCAAAATCCATCCACGCCAATTGCTGGGCGTTCACCACGCCCGCTTTCAATGCTGTTAAAGTAAAAATGGATTTCAGTGCATCCATCACAACATAACGCGGAACGTTATATTCCGGCGAATGCGGCACACGCGTTGAAGCGCGAAACGCTTCTGTCATTTTCGAAGCAACTTCAACTTCCAAAGCCTTGAGTTTTGGCTCATCAAACAAGTTAGCGATGGCAAAAATCACAGTTTCATTTTCACGCCCAGCAGCACGGCGCAAATCCAACACCCGCTGCGCCAAATCGGGGGAGGTAAAGATCACCAATTGGTTTTTGATTTTCGCCAGATGCGCAAAATAATCAAAATAGCGCTCGAGTGAACGCTGAAACGGCGAAGCTTTGCCGCCATGTTCCCAGTTCTCACGGCCCAGATCAAAAAAAGCTGTGACAATAGAAATGGCAAGAAGATCAGCATTCTTGCTGGCCCGTGCCCGCCCAGCACCCGGCTCCGGCCAAAATTTCTCACACACATGAAGTAAGTTGTCTGGAAGTTTTAACACCGAGCAATATCTCCTACAGCCAAGCAGCTACCAAGTTGAGGCGAAAAGCACAACAGGACAGCCGCTGCCTTGCCTTTCAAAGCCACTCTAGTTACACATGGCGCGATGAGCAAAAAGCCAAAAAGCAAACTTAAACCCAACGCTATTGTGGTATGCTGCACACCGTCTTGGCTGCCTGCCGCAGCCTGCACTTTAAAGTCCTGCGCGGATCAGGGCGGCGCTGAAGTTGCTGATTTCTATGTGATCGCAATGGGCCTCACTGAACAGGACAAAGTTGATTTTCAAAACTTCCAGACACGTCATAAGTTTTCGGCAACAATTGTTGAAGGCAAATTACCGCAAAAGCTCATCGATAACGCACCAAAACGTTTCAGCGCCGCTGCTTTCTTGCGCCTCACGTTGAATGAGATTCTTGATCCCACGTATAAGCGTGTGCTCTATTTAGATTCAGATATTCTGGCGCTCTCCCCCATGGCCCATATTTTCGCGATGGATTTGGGCAGCAAATGTTTGGGTGCAGTTGAAGATTATCAGTCCTTTCCCAGTTTATTCGGCTCATGGAAGGATCATGCGAGAGCCATCGGCCTCAAAACTGGTGAGCGCTATTTCAATTCTGGTGTGCTGCTGATGGATTGGCCGCAAATTCTCAAACGCAAATTATTGCAAACCTGCCTTGCGCGCATAATAGCCCTTCCAAAATCTGGCGGGAAATTAAACTTCCCTGATCAAGACGTGATGAATTTGGTTTTCGCCGGCCAGTGGCACCGGATGCCAACACGTTACAATCTCATATCCATCGTCTCTGATTATTTCCCCGAAACTCCGGTGTTCCGCCACTTCACCAAAGACCATAAGCCTTGGGGGTCGGTGTGGGTGTTAGGTCATGCGCAAGGCCGCCAGCTTTATCAATCTATGCTTAAGGGTAGCGCATGGGCCAATAAAATGGGCGTTCGCGCAACACGCATTGCGCCGTTTGAAAGCTTGGGCATTTTTCTGCGCCGCGCCGACAAGACCACGCGCGAGCGTTATCGCAAACATTTAGAATCCTGATGTGATCAGGCTGATGTCCAACTAAGTCTTGAGGCGGTAGCCCGTGTGGAAAATCCACCACACGCCAGCCAGGCAAGCGAGCATGAAAACGCTCGTCATTCCAAGCGCAACATTGCGGCTCACATCTGCAACTTCATAGAATGACCAGCGGAAACCACTGACCAAATAGACCACTGGATTGAGATAACTCACCCCCTGCCAAAACGGCGGCAGCACTTTGATTGAATAAAAGCTGCCACCAAGAAACGTCAATGGCGTAACCACCAGCAAAGGAATAATTTGGAGTTTCTCAAAACCATCGGCCCACAGGCCAATGATGAATCCAAACAGCGAAAATGTCACAGCAGTCAACACCAAGAAAGTGATCATCCAAAATGGATGCATGATTGTCACCGGCACAAACAAATAACTCGTCGCCAAAATAATCAGGCCAATGAGAATACTTTTCGCAGCAGCAGCACCCACAAACCCTAAAATCATTTCAAATGCCGATATTGGCGCTGAAAGATATTCATAGATGGTGCCGGAAAAGCGTGGAAAATAGATTCCAAAAGACGCGTTGGAAATGCTTTGGCCAAGCAGCGCCAGCATAATCATGCCCGGCACGATAAAGGCACCATAAGTTATCCCATCAATCTGGCTGATGCGCGAACCGATCGCTGCACCAAACACCACAAAATAAAGCACCGTGGAAATAACCGGCGAAATAATACTCTGCATGATGGTGCGGAAAAACCGCTTCATCTCATATTCAAAAATCGCAAATGCGCCACGCCAGTTCATTGTTTTACCAGTCCCAAGAAAATATCTTCCAGCGAACTTTGCTGAGTGGAAATATCGGAATAAGAAATCTTAGCACTCGCAACAGCAGCCAACAGTTTTGCCACATCGGGTTTGTCGTGCTTCGAGTCATAGTTATAGCACAGCCGCTGCCCACTTTGCTCTAACACGAAACCGAGTTGCGAAAGTTTTTTTGGAAGCTCTGCCAGCGGTGTATCAAGCAAGATGTTGAGCTGCTTTTGCCCCATCTTTTCCATCAAGGCCTTCTTCTCTTCAACAAGAATAAGTTCGCCATTGGAGATCACACCCACGCGGTCAGCCATCTCTTCGGCTTCTTCGATGTAATGCGTGGTCAGGATGANNACGCGCCGCTTCATGCCGCCCGAGAGCGCCATGATCTTACTGTCTTTCTTGTCCCACAGCGAAAGCTGTTTCAGAATTTTTTCAATATGGGCATCATTACGCGGCAAACCAAATAAGTGGCGCGTAAAACTAACCGCACTCAACACCGTATCAAAAATCGGCAAGTGCAATTCTTGCGGCACAAGGCCGATCATCTGGCGCGTCGTGCGATAACCGCTTTCGATACTTTGCCCACCCACCATAACTTGGCCAGTGGATTTGGTTACAATGCCGCAAATCACCGAAATCAGCGTGGTCTTGCCCGCCCCATTGGGGCCTAGCAATGCAAAGATTTCGCCCTTGCTGATTTCAAGATTGATATTCTTGAGTGCCTTGAAACCAGTTGCGTAGGTTTTAGAAAGATTTGAAATTGAGATAATTGGTGTCATCGCATAGGCCTATACAGTATCGCGTGACCTATTCAAACAGGCTTGAAACGCTTTCTTCGCGGTTCATGCGGCCCATGGCTTCGCCGATCAAAGGCGCAATGGGAATAACCCTGATATTCTTGGCGATCCGCACCGCTTCCGTTGGCAAAATCGAATCGGTGATAACTAAAGTTTTAAGCTTTGATCCAGTGATGCGTGCAACCGCCCCGCCCGATAGAACACCATGTGTGATATAGGCACTCACGTCTTTTGCGCCCTTGGCCAAAAGTGCATCTGCCGCATTCACCAAAGTGCCACCGCTATCGATGATGTCATCCACCAAGATGCAACTCTTGCCAGCAACATCGCCGATCACATTCATCACTTCACTTTCGCCCGCACGTTCCCGGCGTTTATCTACGATGGCCAGTGGCACATCCAAGCGCTTGGCCAGTGCCCGCGCGCGCACCACGCCGCCCACATCTGGCGAAACCACAATCGTGTTGGAAAGATTATTATGCTGTTTAATGTCGCGCACAAACACCGGCCCGGCAAAAAGATTGTCGGTGGGAATATCAAAGAAACCTTGAATTTGCCCGGCGTGCAAATCCATGGTGAGCACTTTGTCAGCGCCTGCATGCGTGATGATGTTCGCCACCAGCTTAGCTGAAATCGGCGTGCGCGGGCCGGGCTTTCGGTCTTGTCTTGCATAACCAAAATAAGGGATCACCGCGGTGATCCGCTTGGCCGAGGCGCGGCGCAACGCGTCGATGATGATAAGCAGCTCCATCAAATGGTCATTGGTTGGGAAGGACGTGGATTGGATGATGAACATATCCTGTCCGCGCACATTTTCTTGGATTTCAACGAACACTTCCATATCATTGAAGCGCTTCACGGTGGCCTTCACCAGTGGCAGGCCCAGATAAGCGCCAATTGCTTCCGCCAACGGTCTGTTGGAATTGCCGGAAACAATTTTCATCATGTGAGTCCCTTTGCCAATTTGGCGATCCTATAACGAACTGATGACAGCCTTGCCAGAGGCAAATTGTCTGATGAGTATCTAGTTAGCGATATTGTTCAATAAGCTTAAAGATGCCTTCACCCGCCGCCTGTGCCGCCGCATCAGCATTTGACCCCCAGTCCCCATCCAGTGAATGCGCCGGTAATGGGTTGCTTTGGGCCACTGTGCCCAGCACGCGCCCCTTGGGGCTGGTCACCGTCCAGGTTATGTGCACGATTTGTGAAGGGCCAGAGGGCGCATCTAACTTAACCTGCGCAGTGACCACCAAAGTGTTCTTGCCAACAGCAGCGACTGGCCAGCCAGCCCCTTTTAAAACCTTGCCTATGGCAGCAGAAAGTTCACTGTTGCCTTGGACTGATGCGCCACTCACACCTGCAACGGCCACAGCCTTGATGACGGTTGCATTGGGATCGACAGGCTTGGGTGGCAAAGTAGTGGCGGCGGTTGGGGGTACAGTTGGCGTCAAGCTGGGTGCCGCTTGTGGGCCATCCAGTGTTTCAAGATCAACGTCCTTGGCTGCATCCGAGCCGGCGCGCACCAAGGTTTGCCATGGCGGGCTGATCAATGACTGCTGCGAAACGGGTTGAGGCCCGGGTTTTTCGAGCTGTCCAACACCTGCAGAACAGCCGGCCAAAAGTAAAAGCAAAATCAGCACTGCCCGCATCATTTTTCTTTCAACGCAATGGCTGAAATCAACCGGCCATAATCTGTCTCAGCGCGGTGAGTGGTGCGCCGATAAGAGAAAAATCTTTGCTCATTAGCATAAGTGCATAGGTCTAGGCCCGCCACCTTTGCCAGTCCCAAGCCAGCCATCTGTTTTAACAAAAATGCTGGTAGATCAAACATATAATGGCCCTGCTTCACAGAAGGGATGAAGAATTTTGTATGCCGCTCATCCTGCGCCAAAAATGGCTTTGGAAATTCCGGCCCCACTTCATAGGCAGCTTGTGAAATCGTCGGGCCCAGCACCGCCACAATGCGTGAACGCTTGGCCCCTAAGCCCTCCATGGCGGCAACTGTGCTGGCATAAACCCCGGCCAACGCACCCTTCCAGCCAGCATGGCAGGCACCGATCACTTGCGCCTCAGGATCACCAAATAAAATCGGTCCGCAGTCCGCTGTCAGTATGCCCAGCGCCACACCCGGTGTGTTGGAAACCAGCCCATCCGCTTTGGGCCTGTCCACCATCGAACCCGCAACCACGGCAACCTGAACGCCATGCTCTTGATAACCTGAAATCAGATGATCCTCAGCCACGCCCAAGCTGCTGGCAACCAGCGCGCGGTTCTGTTTCACCAAAACCAAGTCATCGCTTGATCCCAACCCGCAATTCAGCGACGCAAATATGCCCGTGGAATGCCCGCCTTCACGTGTGAAAAAGCCATGGGCAATTCCGTCAAGCTGCAATTCAGGTGCTGTTATGGGGCGTGCGATCATTGTCCCTCAAATGGATAGATCGGCTGGCGGCTGCTTTGTGCCACACAGAGAACTTTAAAAAGCTGCCCCATCTGCTTGTCATCCACCAAGCGCCGTGCCCCCGCAATAAAATCTTGGCGCTCTTTGCCCAGCAATTTGGCAGAAAGTGTGGTAAGGCGCTGCTGCAAACCCATTTCGCCTAAAAACTGCCCTTGGGTCTTGGGCGGCAACGCTTCCGCACCGCCAGCCTCAAAAGCTTTGGCCAAGGCCTCAAAATCCACATGTGCTGTCAAATCAGAGGTGCCTGGATATTCCAGCACACCACAAGGCTTATGGGCCTTCACCGCCTGCAGCGTGTCACCAGAGGCTAATTCTAAATACCCATAGTCGATCACCAACCCGGCCCCGCCGAGGGCTTGTAGCTTCGCCCCTAAGGTCTCAGCGATGGCACAAGAAATAGGCGAGACTTCAAACAGGCCGTCACCGCCGAATACTTCAAAGGGTGCCGGCAAATCCGCCAGTGCCAACGCATTATTGCGCAACACCACATGGCGTTCAAAAACGCCGTCGCTTGTTTTCACGAACTGCCGAATGGGTAACGCATCAAAAAACTCATTGGCGATAAAAATCATTGGTTCTTGTGGCAGGCTTTCAACACTGTCATGCCAAGTCACCTGGCCCGGTATTTTCGCGCGCTGCGCTTCACGCAACACTGGGCTGGTCTCCACCAGATGTACCCGCGCGGCATTGGAAAATTCCGCCATTTTGGAAGTCGCACGTAAAACATCCGCCATCAACGTGCCGCGACCGGGTCCAAGCTCGACCAAATTAAAAGGCGATGGTGCGCCAATGGCTTCCCACGTCGCCATGCACCAAATGCCAATAAGTTCGCCAAATATCTGGCTGATCCCAGGTGCTGTCGTAAAATCTCCGGCGACACCAAGTGGATCACGGTTCATATAATAACCGAACTTGGGATGGCCTAAACACAGCGACATGAATCGATCAATCGCCAGCGGCCCCTGCACCGCAATCAACTCACGCAAAAACTGCATCATGTGTGGCGTGATCTCCACAACAGCCAAATCCCCACTGCCACCAGTGGCAAAGAATAAATCATACCTTGGGTAATGAAGCCGAAATAATAGCCGATGAATGAGTCCGGCAAGCGCACAAATTCGGCAGCGATACGCGATAGGCCATAACCCAGTGCAAAGATGCCAGACGCCCGTCCCGGATGTGCTAAGGCCTGATAACGATGCGTGCCAATGCGCACAGCGATGAATAGCAAAACGCCCTCAAGCAGCGCTTCATAGATTTGGCTGGGATGCCTTGCAAAAGTCTCGCCCGGGAAAATCACCCCCCATGGCAAATTGGTGGGGCCGCCATAAAGTTCACCATTCACAAAATTTGCCAACCGCCCCAGCCCAAGGCCAACCGGCACAGATGCCGCTCCAAGATCAAGCATCCGGTCAAGCGTTGCACCCACTTTGCGGCCATAGAAATAACTCGCCAGCACCACGCCGAGAAATCCGCCATGGAATGACATGCCGCCATCCCAGACTTTGAATATGCTAATCGGGTCAGCCAGATATTTCATGGGTTGGTAAAGCAGCACATAGCCAAGCCTGCCGCCGCCCACCACGCCGATAAAGAACCAGACAAACATATCGTCAATCTGTGCGGGCGTCATGGTTGGCTTCCATGTGCCCCATAATGCGGGGTTGCAAACCAAGCGCTTCATATACAACGCAGCAAAAACCAATCCGCCCGCATAGGCCAAACCATACCACTTGATGGTGATCGGGCCCCATTCAATCAAATTGGGCGAGAGGAATGACGGGAATGAAATGACAGCCAACATAGCCGCCTCATTTGCCCGTTCATCATGCGCTTCGCAAGCACTTGAAAGCGGGCACCGAAGCCATTAGCTATGCGCCAACAGGAGCACCACCATGGCCCAGAACAATTCAAAGATATTTGATGAACTCGCCAAGTTCATGTCCAATGCCGCTGGTGCTGCGCAAAGCCTGCGCAAGGAAATAGACCAGATGGTTCAAACGCAAGTGGAGCGCGTGATGAACAATCTCAACATCGTGCGCCGTGAAGATTTTGAAGTGGTGCGCGATATGGCAGAAAAAGCCCGCACTGAAAATGCCGCACTGGGTGCGAGGATTGCTGAGTTGGAGAAAAAACTGCAAACATCATAAGAGGCTAGGGACAAGAAATTCCGAATACGCCGCTTCATATCGGATATGGAACAAAAGGTAGCCTATACGTGTTTAAAGCAGAATGCAGTGGCAGCCTAATTCGAGAAATTTCCTGCGTGACCTTTGGCGGCTGAGCGTTCCCTATTGGCGCTCGCAAGAACGCTGGCGGTCTGGTGGACTATTGGGCACGATCATCTCCCTAAACCTTTCCGGGGTAGGTCTCAGCGTCGTGTTCAATAACTGGAACAAATATTTCTACAATGCGTTGCAGGACAGGGATCTTGCTGCCTTCGAATATCAGTTGCTGCGCTTTCTCTTTTTATCCTTGGCAACAATTATCGTGGCGGTGACGCAAACTTATCTTCGCCAATTGCTGATTATCCGCTGGCGGCATTGGCTGACCAATCGCTATATTAGCGGCTGGCTCGATCACCGGGCCTATTACCGGCTGCAATTGACCAACTCGAGCACCGACAATCCTGACCAGCGTATTGCCGATGATATAGATGGTTTTACCAGCAGCACTTTGTCGCTCACTATCGGCTTGCTCAGTTCGGTAGTGACGCTGGTATCTTTCGTGACTATTCTGTGGGGGCTCTCCGGTACGCTGGAATTTGCCATTGGCCAGTATTCCATAGCGATTCCTGGTTACATGGTATGGGCGGCCGTGTTTTATGCGATTATTGGTACCTGGCTCACCCATAAAATTGGCAGGCCGCTGGTAAAACTGAATTACGACCAGCAGCGATTCGAAGCCGATTTCCGTTACTC
>PLXI01000126.1 GCA_003151375.1 Hyphomicrobiales bacterium | reverse complement strand
CAAACGGCAGTTCATCGCCAAAATACAAATAACCGCAAATTGAAAGATCAGCGATTGTGGGGCGGTCGCAGGCGATGAAGTCATGCTTTGCAAGATGCACTTCCAGCACTTTCATGGAACCGTTCACCCGTCCTAACAAAAATTTGGTCACGTCATTTTCAGGCTGCTTCATCAATGTGATGAGATAGCGCAACGTGGCGATAGATGAAGTGAACTTATGATTATCAAACAATATCCAGCGATAAATCTCACGACGTTCATCATCGTTATTCCAACCGAACTTTCCAGTCAGTGAGGCAAGATAGTCAAGAATAACGCCAGATTGTGAGAGAAGCTTTCCGTTGTGTTCCAACACAGGTGCTTCACCCATTTCATTGAGGCGTTCTTTAAAATCGGGCCGGCGGGTGCCACCCGTAAAAAACTCAATCTTGATTGGTTCCCAATCAAGTCCGCAGAGTTGCAGCATCAAAGCAGCCTTGTAAGAGTTGCCACTTTCGCCAAAGCAATAGAGTTTAAATTCGGCCATTCAGTTACCTCACATCCAGCACGGTAGTTTCAGCGGTTTGCACAACTGTGGTGGCGATTGAGCCTTTGAACATGCGTTGCAAATGCGTACGCTTTTCGTCACTCACCACAATGGTGCCATAAGCATTGCCCACCTCAACGATGCGCTGTGCAGGATCGCCCACTTTAACCTGCGTGTGAGTGACAGTAATCCCCATCGCCCGGAGCAACGCCTTGGCATTAGTAACAGCTTCTTGTGCGGCCTCCAGGCCTTCAGCTTTTTTTGCTACCGACAGCACGGCAATATCACGCCCCATCACATGGGCCTGCACGCCAGCGCGGCGCACCGCCTGCATGGAACGGAATGTGCCGTCGGTAACAATTAAGAACCCCATGCGCTCATTTAGTTTACGGGCCACCATCACTGAACATGGCGCAATCGTGACGATGGATTGCACCACTCCTGAATCAAAGAAAGACATGAATTCACCGCGCCAACGTGAAGGTTCCCCCACGATGATCAGGTTATAGGGGCCAAGCTCATATTGATCAAGAATACCCACCGCCACGTCAGGTGCAGTTTTCAGTTTCAACACAACGCTGCGCCCATCGGGCCCCAGATACTCAACTTTATTATCCCCCGCCGGATCGCCAAACGCATCTTGATGTTCAACTTCTTTCTTCCAATCGGAAACATCCAAGCCTTCGGATTTCAGAATTTCCAAAGCGCGCCTTAAATGTGAAACACCGGGCAATTCGAAGCCGGCCTCCATCATATTTTGGCGGGCGAGGCGCACTTGTAAGCCACCAGAGTGCAGGCCTTGATCAATCGGGCGAACATAAAGAATGATGATGTCACATTCAGCAGTGCAGCCGATACGCGCAGCTTTGCGCACCGATATGAAACTTTCATCGGTGCCATCAATGCAGGCCAGAATACGAAAGCGGTTTCGGCGTTGCGCTTTTAGATTAGCAATGGTTTTTTCTACTGCGGCTTCCTGGCGAACCGACAATATGGTGCGATTAAAAAACTTCATTGCAGTACCGGCCAATAGAACTTGGTGAGGCACATCAGAATGATGAATGACAGGATCATCATCCTCCAACCGATTTTGAAAAAGTCAGCCGACTTTAAAAAACCTGATGCATAAATAATGGTGAAGGCCGGCTGTGCCGCTGCTGTCATATCGCCGAATGCCGAAGAAATTGCCGTTACAAAGCCAACTTGTAATGGGTCATGCCCCGCGGCCACCGAAGTTTTCAGAACGATTGGCGCAAGCACGGCAACCGCTGCACCGGCTGTCATGGTGTTGGAAACAAAAATGGTTATTATGGAAATAGCGGCGTTAAAGCCTATGGGCCCAGTGGCGCCAATGGCAGTAAAGCCATGCATTGCGGTTCCCGCCAGCCATTCGGCAGCGCCAGTGCTTTTCATTTCAACACCCAAGGAAATCGCAGCAGCGTAAAGCAAAACAACGCCCCAATTCACACCCGCATTGATATCTTCCCAACGCACCAGGCCGAAGACGAGAAAAGCGACTGTGCCCATAAGCGCAATTGTTCCAAGGCCCAGTTGCGATGAAAGCCCAACCCAGAGCAAGATCGTAATTCCGAAAATTAAGATGGTCATCCATTCGCCACCGCGCATCGGCCCTTGCAGGGATACTTGCATGCGCAAACGGGCTACGGCGCGTGAGATATCTTTCATCTCCGGCTTAAAGGTTATCATCAGCATAAGCGGCACCAAAGGCAAACGCAGCAAGAACATCGGGAAAGCGTAAAGCGCCCAATGAAAATAATCCATCAGATAGCGTTTTGTAGTGGGGTCAGAGGCCGAATAGAAAAAATCCTTCCAATAGGAAATCATGATTGCGTTGCGCGCACCGCCTGAGGGCGTGGCCACACCGGCAATTGAGCAGCCATAGGCTATGGAGAACAACAAAACCGCCGCCAGATTGCGGATCTTTTTGGGATCGTCTGATGTGAGCGTAATTAATGTCACGCCCACGGGCAGCATCATGGCAGCCACTGTATGTTCACCGATAAAGGCGGCCATCAAACCACAGACGGTGGTCACTCCAAATGAAATCGCATAAACATTAGTGCCGGTTAGACGGACAATCCACCAGGCGATGCGGCGGTCTAGTCGCTGTTTCACCACCGCTACGGCCAGCATCAACGAGCCCATGATGAAGAGAACCGAATCCGTCATCAAACTCTGAGCAACTGTGGTGGGGTCTTTGTGCAGCAAAATTACTTCACCGATGATGATCATCAGTGGCACGGTGGGCAGCGGCACCGCCTCACTCATGAACAAAATTGTGGCGATCAAAGACATGGACAGAACAATCTGGCCATCATGGGTTAAGCCCGCAGGCGTAGGTGCCGCCATCAAGGTAAAGCCCAAAAACATGGCAATGATGAACCAGCGCCGCTTCCACAGCAGCGAGAAATCTACAAAATTCCGGAACAGAACAAAGTGCTGATAGCCACGCCTACGGAAGCGGCCAAGGCGCGAAGCCTGCTGCGCCTGTAGGCCGTCTCTTGAAAGCAAGAATTTTTGCGCCGTTTCAGTCACTGGTTAAACCGGAGTTTGCGGAGATGCTTTTTAAGATTAAACCCTAGGCCCACATAATCGGATTCGTAAAGCTATTTGAGGTGTAAAGATGAATATCGCCCCCATTATTGACAAGGCGCAAGCCGGTGCAAAAGCCAGCCTGTCTCGGTTGTTTGAATTGCTGCGCATTCCGTCAATCAGCACCGATCCGGCCTACGCCAAACACTGTGATGCTGCGGCAGCATGGTTGGTGAATGAGCTATCTGCCTTGGGCTTTGAGGCCAAGGCCCACGCCACGCCCGGACGCCCGATGGTGGTGGCACATTACACACCCAAAGCGGCAACGGCCAAAACCCCACATGCGCTGTTTTATGGCCACTATGACGTGCAGCCCGTAGACCCGTTAGAGCTTTGGCACAGCGATCCCTTTGAACCTGTCTTGAAGGATGGCCGTCTCTATGGGCGCGGCACCTCTGACGACAAGGGCCAGCTGATGACCTTTGTGGAAGCGTCCCGCGCTTGGATTGAAGTTGCGGGAGAGCTGCCGATTAAGACCACGTTTCTCATCGAAGGTGAAGAGGAGTCAGGCTCGCCTTCACTCGTGCCTTTCCTCAAGGCTCATAAGGATGAACTGAAATGCGATATCGCTTATGTGTGTGACACCAATATGTGGGATGACAAAACCCCGGCCATCACCACGCGCCTTCGCGGGCTGGTGCATGAGGAGGTGGAAGTGACAGGGCCTGCGCTGGATTTACATTCCGGCCTTTATGGCGGCCCGGCGCGCAACCCCATTAAAGCACTCAGCGCCATGATCGCCGCACTTCATGACAAAAATGGCAAGGTCACCATCCCCGAATTTTATAACGGCGTGGCGCCCCTGCCCAAAGCCACCAAAAAACAATGGGCGGCGCTTAAGTTTTCCGAAAGGAAACTGTTGGCTGGCATCGGCTTGAAATCTTTGGCGGGCGAAAAAGGTTTCAGCCTGTTAGAACAAACTTGGGCGCGCCCAACCGCTGAGGTGAACGGCATGTGGGGCGGCTATACAGGTGTTGGCACGAAAACCGTACTGCCCGCCAAGGCCAATGCCAAATTCACCTTCCGCTTGGTGGGTAAGCAGAACCCACAAAAGATTTTGAAAGCCTTTCAAACATTTGCCAAAAAGCACATGCCAAAAGATGCCAAGATCAGCTTCTCTGGTAAAGGTGGGGGTGCTCCTGCCAGCGAAGTGCCGGAGAACAATGCCTTCATCCGTGTGACAGCGGCGGCCTTGCAAGAAGAATGGGGCAGAGAAGCGGTGCTCATGGGCAGCGGCGGATCAATTCCCATTGTGCGCCACTTCAAGGATATTCTGGGGATGGATTCAGTGTTGGTGGGTTTTGCACTGAACGACGATGCCATCCACAGCCCGAATGAGAAATATAATCTGACGAGCTTTGAACGCGGCATCAAAAGTTGGGTGAGGATTATCGGGGCTTTGGCATAAGGCCTTGATCCCCTGCGAAAACTAGCATACTATGTAACCATTCTGTTGGGGTGCCCAAAAGGCTGAGAGGCGATCGTGCCAACCCATGTAACCTGATCCGGATAATGCCGGCGGAGGGAACGGATGGTGAAGTCCTCAAACAGGTTCTCACACTCTTTTCCTCCATGCGAGGATAAGACATGGCTTCCATAGCCCTTACCATTGCAGGCTCTGACAGCGGCGGCGGCGCTGGCATTCAGGCTGATCTCAAGAGCTTTTCGGCGCTTGGCGTTTATGGCGCCAGCGTGATCACGACAGTGACCGCTCAGAACACCAAAACGGTGGCTGCCGTGCATGTCATACCTGCGCACATGGTTGGCATGCAAATCAGAACGGTTTTGAATGATTTGGATGTGAAGGCCATCAAGATTGGCATGTTGGCCACCTCCGAAATTATTGTCGCCGTGGCGCGATCTTTGGCGGGGTTCAAAGGCCAAATCGTTTTAGACCCCGTGATGGTAGCCAAATCCGGCGATGCCTTACTGGATGAATCCGCTGTGAGCGCCCTGCTCCAGCATCTTGTACCACGCGCCACATTGCTCACTCCTAATTTGCCCGAGGCTGCCAAACTGTTGGGGGCATCACCTGCCATGTCACTTGCTGAAATGTTGGCGCAGGGTCAGACACTTTGCAGCAAGGGCGTTGCTGCCGTTTTGATGAAGGGCGGCCATAGGCAAGGCGAGACTTGCGTTGATCTGTTAGTGACACCGCAAAGCCATTGGCGCTTTGAAGCGCCGCGCCTTGCCACGCGCAACACCCACGGCACGGGCTGTTCGTTGTCATCGGCGATCACTGCCGAACTGGCCAAAGGAAAGCCGCTGAATGAGGCCGTGGCACGCGCGCATGGCTGGTTGCATGAGGCAATCAAGCGAGCCGATGGCTTGCAAGTTGGCCACGGCCATGGGCCTGTGCACCATTTTCATGAGTGGTGGCCATGAACATTTCCGTCATTGGCGCTGGCGTCGCAGGTCTCTGCGTGGCCACTGAATTGGCTTCACGCGGCGCATCCATTCAGCTTTTTGACACGCATGGCGAGATTGCAGCCCATGCCTGTTCCTGGTGGGCGGGCGGCATGTTGGCACCTTTTTGTGAGAGCGAAACTGCGCCAGAGATCGTGACGCGGTTGGGGCAGGCATCAGCGGATTGGTGGGCGGCGCAGGGCGTTAATGTGACCCGCAATGGATCGCTTATCGTGGCACTCGGCCGCGACACCCGAGAGCTTGACCAATTTGCGCGTCGCACCACAGATCATGCGATGCTGAACGAAGAACAGCTTGGCGCGCTGGAGCCAGATTTGCAGGGGCGCTTTTCACGTGCACTTTATTTCGCCAACGAGGCTCACCTCGCGCCGCGTGAAGCATTGCAGGTTTTGACCAGAAATTTGAAATCACATGGCGTTGAGGTTCAGACTACACCCGCCGTGGCGGCTGCGACCACAATTGATTGCCGCGGGTTGAGTGCGCGCGATGCACTTAAGGATTTGCGCGGCGTGAAGGGCGAAATGCTTCTACTAAAATGTGCTGATATAAATCTTTCACGTCCGATCCGCCTGGTGCATCCGCGCATCCCAATTTATTTGGTGCCTCGTGGTGATGGTGTTTTCATGCTGGGTGCCACACAGATTGAAAGCGCTGATCGCACGCGCGCCACCGTGCGTTCCATTTTAGAATTGTTGAGTGCCGCCTATGCGCTGCATCCAGCCTTTGGCGAAGCGGAAATTCTCGAAATAGGCGTGGACGCCAGACCCGCTTTTCCTAACAATGTGCCGCGCATTATTCGCAGAGAAAATACGATCTATGCCAATGGGCTTTTTCGCCACGGCTTTCTATTGGCTCCTGCCTTGGCAAGGCAAGTGGCGGCACTTGCGATTGATGGCGGCAAACCGGAGTTGATGCATGAAAATCATTCTTAACGGTGCAAAAACTGACGTTCTTCAAGGCACATTGTCTGCGGCCATGATTGAACTCGGCTATGTCAAAAAACTTTATGCCACCGCAGTGAATGGCAATTTTGTGCGAGCCACTGAGCGTGAAACTTACGTTTTGAAAACGAACGACAAAGTTGAAATCGTCGCGCCACGGGCTGGAGGTTGATATGGCGAAGTTTTATGGCATTGAATTAAATTCTCCTTTGATGTTGGGAACATCGCAATATCCTTCGCCTGCCATTCTGGAAGAGGCCTTCAAACGGTCCGGAGCATCAGTGGCCACGGTTTCGTTACGGCGTGAAGCTGGCAATAGCAAAATGGGTGGAGATTTTTGGGCACTCATTCAAAGCTTGAATGTAAAAGTTTTGCCCAATACCGCCGGTTGTTATTCCATCAAGGAAGCCGTGACCACGGCGCAAATGGCACGAGAACTTTTTAACACATCATGGATCAAACTTGAAGTGATTGGCCACAGTGACACACTTCAACCTGATCCGTTTCAATTGGTAGAAGCCGCACGCATTCTGGTTGACGATGGTTTTAAAGTCTTTCCCTACACCACGGAAGATGTGGTGGTGGCAGAACGGCTTTTGCGCGCGGGCTGCGAAGTGTTGATGCCATGGGGTGCGCCAATTGGCACGGGACTTGGCCTTACCAATATATACGGGCTTCGCACATTGCGCGCGCAATTTCCTGATGTGCCTATGGTGATTGACGCGGGTATTGGCCTGCCTAGTCATGCTTCTATGGCGATGGAAATGGGTTTTGACGCTGTGCTCATCAACACCGCCGTAGCGAAAGCTGGCGATCCGCCTGCTATGGCAGAAGCCTTTGCTAAAGCAATCGCAGCGGGTCGCTTGGCACGAAATGCTGATCCAATGGAGCCCCGCGATATGGCCAGTGCTTCAACGCCGGTGATTGGAAAGGCATTCTTGTCATGATGCTGGATCGTTTCTATCCGATTTTTGACAGCCTGGAATGGCTGAAACGCATGTTGCCGCTTGGGGTTAAACTCACGCAACTTCGCATGAAGGACAAAAGTGAAAGCGAGTTGCGGTTAGCCATATCTGAGGCGCGAGATTTGTGCCGCGCGCATGGTGCCGTGTTGGTGGTGAACGATCATTGGCGTTTGGCCATTGAGCTTGGTTGTGATTGGATTCACTTGGGCCAAGAAGATTTGGACAGTGCGGATATTCCAGCCATCCGCAAAGCGGGCATTAAAATTGGCGTGAGCACCCATGATCACGCGGAGCTTGAGCGCGTGCTGAAAATCGCTCCCGACTATGTGGCCTTTGGGCCGATCTACCCCACCATTCTCAAGAAAATGAAATGGCATGAGCAGGGGTTGGAGCGTTTGAGCGAATGGCGAGGCTTGGTTGGCAAAATTCCACTTGTTGGCATTGGTGGCATGAGTGTCGCGCGCGCCGCCGGCGTATTTGCGGCTGGCGCAGGCATTGTTTCGGTGGTCACTGACATCACTCTCAACCCTGCACCAGAAGCGCGATTGCGCGAATGGATTTCTATAACGCGATGAAACTAAAAAGGAGATACTCGTGAGAAAACTATTGTTAACGTTGTTCCTGTTGTTACCAAATGTGGCTATGGCCAATGACAAAATCACTGTGATGTTGGATTGGTTCGTAAATCCAGATCATGCCCCCATCGTTATAGCCAAAGAAAAAGGTTTTTTTGCCGCACGTGGACTGGACGTCGATATTGTAGCGCCGGCCGATCCAGCTGATCCACCGAAAATGGTTGCCGCAGGCAAGGCCGATGTTGGCATTTCCTATCAACCGCAGCTTCATTTGCTGATTGATGAAGGCCTACCCCTGGTGCGCATTGGCACACTGATTGATGCGCCACTGAACTGTATGTTGGTGCGTGATGATGGATCTGTTAAAACTCTTGCTGATCTTAAAGGCAAGAAAGTCGGCTTTTCGCTTGCTGGCTATGAAGAAGTTTTGTTGACCCGCATGTTAAGCACCGCGGGTTTGAAACTCAGCGATGTTGAATTGGTGAATGTAAATTTTTCGATCTCGCCATCATTGATGTCTAAGCAGGTCGACGCCGTGGTTGGAGCCTTTCGCAATTTTGAACTCACCCAAATGGAATTGGCAGGAGTTAAAGGCAAATGCTTCAATCCAGAAGAGGTGGGCGTGCCTGCATATGATGAATTGGTTTATGTGGCCAACCGCGATCACATGAACAAAACCGTGATGCGCAAATTTCTCGCCGCAACTGAAGAGGCCGCAAATTATATTGTGAACCATCAAGATGAAAGCTGGAAGATTTTTTCCGGCACCGCCAAGGAATTGCAGGACGAGTTGAACCACCGCGCGTGGATTGATACATTACCACGCCTGTCGCTTGAGCCTGCCGGGCTAGACAGCAATCGCTATGCACGGTTTCAGGATTTCTTGAGCAAAGCCGGAATGATTAAGAACAATCATCCGCTCAGCGATATCGCGGTTGATCTAGGGCCAGAATAAAGGAATCCCGTGAAAGCCCCAACCATCACATTAGAGGGCAGCGCCAGTTATGGCGCTGTTCCAGTTTTCGGCCCGTTGAAATTTGAAGCACCAGCGGGCGCGTGGACTTGCCTACTCGGCTCATCAGGCGTTGGCAAATCTACTTTGCTTCGGCTTCTGGCGGGGCTTGATGCGGGTGCGATTTTTGATGGCACAATAAGTTCTAATGACGGTGCACCTTTGAGAGCACGTGCCGCACTTATGTTGCAATCTGACATGCTGTTGCCTTGGCTAAGCATTTTGCGGAATGTTACGTTAGGTGCGCGGTTACGTGGTGAAAAAGCTGACCAAGTTCGCGCTACACAACTGCTGAATGATGTGGGTCTTGCTGGTTTTGCACAACGCATGCCCAACACACTTTCAGGCGGCCAGCGTCAACGCGTGGCCTTAGCGCGGACGCTGATGGAAGATCGGCCCGTGATGTTGCTCGATGAGCCTTTCTCAGCGCTCGATGCAAAAAACCGCGCGGCAATGCAGGAATTATCAGCGCGGCTTTTTAGTGGGCGCACAGTTGTGTTGGTAACCCACGATCCATATGAAGCCGCGCGTCTTGGCACCAGTGTTGTGGTGATGACGAAAGCTGGACTGCAAGTTCTGAAATCGCCTGCAACGCCAGTAATCCGCGCTTACGACTCTCCTGACGTGATGGAATTTGCCACGAAGCTGCTCACACTTTTGCATAATGAGAGTGACGCGGCATGATGCGCTCATTTCCAAAGATGATTCTGGTTGGCGTGGCTATACTTATCTTGTGGCAGATATTGGTGATGCTCTTGGCATTGCCAGTTTACATCTTGCCGGGACCAATTGCTGTGGGTTTGGCGCTGTGGAATAATCTGGCGTTGATTGCTGATCACGCCTTGGTCACGCTCATTGAAATCCTGGCGGGGCTGGTCTTTGGCGTTTCACTTGGTGTTGCAGTTGCCATTATCATGGCGTGGTCTTCGTCGATGCGTGCCCTGTTCCAGCCCCTGTTGATTTTCAGCCAAGCGATTCCGATTTTCGCTTTGGCACCTATCCTCACACTTTGGTTTGGCTATGGCTTCGGTTCAAAAATCGTTATGACTTTGTTGATTATTTTCTTTCCAGTGGCATCAGCGTTCTTTGATGGCTTAATGCGCACGCGCAGTGATTGGTTAGAATTGGCGCAGATTATGCGCGCGCCGCCATTTCGGGTGATGTTCTTCCTAAGGGTTCCTGCCGCCATGCCGTCACTTGCGTCCGGCCTCAACATTGCGGCGGTCTATGCACCCATAGGTGCCGTGATTGGCGAATGGGTGGGGGCCTCTCGTGGGCTTGGTTATCTCATGTTGCTGGCCAATGGCCGCGCTAAGATTGATTTGATGTTCGCAGCGCTTATCGTGCTCGTCGTGATGACCATGCTACTAAGGGCGGCCGTGCACGTCATCAGCAACAAAGTGCTCAGCCGCTATATCCAAACCTGATTACGGTTTGCGCAGGATGGCTTCACGCCAGAAGTCCTTGTCTTGATAGTCAGTAGGATCAACAACGCCAGCAAGATAAAAGGCCTCGCGCCGTTCAACACAGGTGCCGCAACGGCCGCAATGGCGCTCACCGCCTTTGTAACACGACCAAGTTTCGCCAAAGGGCGTTTGGTATTTTACACCATCCGTCACGATAAATGATTTAGGTTCATGCACATAAGGTGCCAGTAATTTGACCGAAGCATAGCCTTCTGTTGCCTGATTTTGCATCACCTGAAACGCCTCAATAAAGCCTGGGCGACAATCCGGGTAGATGAAATGATCGCCACCATGCACCGCTGTGGCCACGGCGTCTGCTTTGTTTGAAACCGCCACGCCAAAAGCTATCGCCAGCATTATCGCATTGCGATTGGGCACGACGGTGATCCGCATGGTTTCCTCGGCATAGTGTCCATCAGGCACGGCAAGATTATCTGTGAGGGCAGAACCCGTGAGATTGCGCCCAATATCAGCCATATCAATGATGTGGTGCTTCACACCCAGGCGCTGAGCGCAAGCAGCGGCAAAGTGTAATTCCTTTTTATGACGCTGGCCGTAGTCAAACGACACTAATCCAAGCAATTCATGCTCTGCCGCCATTTTATGGGCCAGCGAAACTGAATCCAAGCCGCCAGAGCAAACCACAATTACTTTCATTCACTTTATCCTTGATGCTTCAGTGCGGCACTCAATCCTCTGACGCGCTGATTATTATTTGGGCACTCCTATAATGAGCTATGCGCTGGATGAAAAGAGCGCAGTCAATTTGCAACATTGACTTTTTCGCCATATTTCCTCAGCCTTTAGGCTTGGAACAACGAGATAGGATAAAATAGAAATTGCAGAAACTCACGCCAACTGAACTCGCTGTCCAAATTGAACGCGTACTTATTACACAACTTGGCCATGAGCCCGCGCTGGCCAAGCCAGCGGAATGGTTGGAAGCTGGAATTCTGGCGTTGCGCGGCAGGGTCACTGAACAATGGCTGGTCAACGCGCGGGCGGCTTATGGCGCACAGCGCAAACGGGTTTATTATCTTTCAGCGGAATTTCTCATTGGCCGCTTGCTGCGTGATACGCTGCATAATCTTGGTCTAATGGATGTGTTGCGTGAGGCTTTTGCATCTTTAAAAGTTGATCTGGATGTCGCAGCAGAGTTAGAGCCGGATGCGGCTTTAGGAAATGGTGGCTTGGGCCGTCTTGCGGCCTGTTTCATGGAATCCATGGCAAGCCTGGATATACCAGCCCACGGATATGGCATTCGCTATCGCCACGGTCTGTTTGAACAAGGCATAAGCCACGGCCAACAAACCGAAGCGCCGGAAACTTGGCTTGAAAATGGTAATCCTTGGGAAGTGGTGCGCCATACGCGCACATTCAACGTCGGCTTTGGAGGATCGGTTTCTGGCACAAACTCTCGCGCAGTTTGGGAGCCGGCAGTTACCGTCATCGCCATGGCCTACGATACTCCGATCGTAGGCTGGCGCGCCAAGCGTGTGAACAGTTTACGCTTGTGGCACGCAAGGCCTTCACATGTGCTTGATCTTGCAGCGTTCAATGCGGGTGACCACATGGGCGCGCAAGCAGAAGCTGGGCGGGCAGAAGCAATCAACCGCGTGCTCTATCCGGGTGATTCAAGTGCATCGGGCCATGAATTGCGCTTGCGGCAGCAATATTTTTTCGTGTCGGCCTCGTTGCAAGACATTGTGCGGAGGCATTTTGTACAATTTCCCACGCTGGAAAACTTGGCTGAACGGGTCGCCATTCATTTGAATGACACGCATCCCTCTATCGCAATCGCTGAACTCATGCGGCTGCTGGTGGATGAACATGGCATGGGCTGGACGCAGGCTTGGGCCATCACGCGCAAGGCTTGTGGCTATACCAATCACACACTTTTGCCTGAAGCTCTAGAAAGCTGGCCGGTGGAATTGATGGAGCGCTTGCTGCCACGCCATATGCAGATCATCTATCTCATCAATGCGGAAATCATGGATGAAGCGCACCGCCAAGACAAAACTGACTTTGCATATCTCGCGGCGATTTCAATCATCGACGAAGCCCATGGCAAGCGCGTTCGCATGGGCCAATTGGCCTTTGTTGGTTCACACAGCGTGAATGGTGTTTCAGCGCTTCATTCGGAATTAATGAAGCAAACCGTGTTCCGTGATCTCAACACGCTTTACCCCGGACGGATTAACAACAAGACCAATGGGGTTACACCACGCCGCTGGTTCCAGCAGATTAATCCGGCTTTGTCGCAATTAGTAACCGATGCCATCGGGCCGGCGTTTTTAGATGATCATGCTAAGATTGTTGCCCTGAAGGCCTTTGCTTCTGATGCCGGAATGCAGGATAAATTTGCCCGCGCCAAACACTTGGCTAAAATTCGTTTAGCTAAATTGGTGCATGAGCGTTGTGGCGTTATGATTGATCCAACCTCACTGTTTGATGTGCAGATCAAGCGTATCCATGAATATAAGCGCCAGCAATTAGCAATTTTGGAAACCGTGGCACTTTATCTTGCCATCAAAGCCCATCCTAACAACAATTGGGTTCCACGCGTTAAAATGTTCGCTGGTAAGGCAGCGCCCGGTTATTGGGCGGCGAAAAATATCATCCGCTTGATCAATGATGTGGGTGCTATTGTGAATGCTGATCCTGAGATCAAAGATCTTTTGAAAGTGGTGTTCGTGCCTAACTATAATGTGAGTTTGGCTGAAACAATCATTCCCGCAGCCGATCTGTCTGAACAAATTTCGACTGCGGGCATGGAAGCGTCTGGCACTGGAAATATGAAATTGTCGATGAATGGCGCACTTACCATCGGCACTTTGGATGGTGCCAATATTGAGATCAAAGACGCAGTGGGCGATGATAATATATTCATCTTCGGGCTAACGGCACAGGAAGTGGCTGAGCGTCGCGCTGTTGGCCATAAGCCATCGGATGTGATTGATCACTCCCCTCATTTGAAGGCCGCTCTGACGGCTATAGATAGTGGTATTTTCTCACCCGGAGAGCCAACACGTTATCGGGGCTTTGTTGAAAACCTGACCGAATCTGATTGGTTCATGGTCACACCTGACTTTGGGCCTTATTCGGATGCCCTCAATAAGGTTGACCAGTTGTGGAATAACCCACCAGAATGGTACCGCAAAGCCCTGCTCAATGTGGCTGGCATGGGCTGGTTCTCATCTGACCGCACCATTAGAGAATATGCCAAAGACATTTGGGGCGTCGAGGCGCATTAAAGTTCACTGACGTTTGGGTACTTGCCAAGTCGTGCGAATTGGCATCTAGTCAGGTTGTGAGTATATCGGAGTATCCAAGTGAGAGCTGAGAAAATCAGCCATGATGAAATCCAAGCAGTCGTCTCTGGACGCAATGCGAACCCCTTTGCATTTTTGGGAATTCACCAATATGGCAAAGAGTTTGTGGCTCGGGCTTTTATGCCGGGAGCTGAAGCAGTTGAAGTCGAAAGCCTTGATGGCGTTTCGCTAGGCGCATTAAAATTAGTTGATGGTGCCGGCTTTTTTGAAGGCATTTTAAAAACCAAGAATCGCCAACATTTGCGCCTCAAAGCCCATAATGCGAGCGGCAGCTGGGATATTATTGATCCCTATTGCTTTGGGCCAGTGTTGGGTGAGATTGATGACTATCTCACCGCCGAAGGTTCTCACTTCGATCTCTATGATAAATTGGGTGCGCATCTCATCACCCACGAAGGGGTTGCGGGGGTTCACTTTGCGGTTTGGGCGCCCAATGCTGAGCGCGTTTCAGTTATTGGTGATTTTAACAACTGGGATGGGCGCAGAAACCCGATGCGCAAACGCGCCACTGGCGTGTGGGAAATTTTCATTCCGGAATTAAAAGAAGGCACGACTTATAAATTTGAATTGATCAGCGGTGGCAACAAGCTGCCGTTGAAGGCTGATCCCTTCGCCTTTGCGGCAGAGCTTCGCCCACGCACAGCTTCACGCGTTTGGCGCACCGAGGGTTTCAAGTGGAATGATGCTGCCTATTTGGAGGCGCGCGCCAAGCGTGATGCGCGCCGTTCGCCCATGTCGATCTATGAAGTTCACGCTGGCAGCTGGCGGCGCAAACAAGGCAACACCATGCTCGACTACCGCGAATTGGCGGAGCAGTTGATACCTTATGTGCAATGGATGGGCTTTACACATATCG
>PLXI01000196.1 GCA_003151375.1 Hyphomicrobiales bacterium | reverse complement strand
GCTTCAAGGCGCGCCAAGGCTAAGCTGTTTTAGGGTTTAAAATGTTATTGCGCCGGGCTTTGTGTCCGGCGCATTTGTTTTAGGCTGCAATTTGCGCTAAGTTTTCATCCATGCGCATTGCCTTAGCCAGTTTAATCCTCGCCTGTTTTGCCACTGCCGCAATGGCCCAAGACACAAGTACGGCCACAACAACCATTCCCATTGCAAAACAAGATCCAGAAAAGCTGCGCGAGAACCGTTTAGATACGTTATTGGGCCAGCTGCATATTGCAGGCAAATCCGAAAACACCGTGGCGATTGAAAAAGAAATCCAGGAAATTTGGACGCGCAATAAATCGGCCACCGCTGAAGTATTGTTGCAGGAATCCACCGTGGCCATGTCTGCAGGCGATTATGATCCGGCCGAAAAGATGCTGTCGCAGTTATTGGAAACCTATCCCCAATTTGCCGCTGGCTGGCAGCACCGGGCATTTCTTTACCACAAAATTGGCAGACCGGATGCGGCGCTGAATGATATTGATCATGCCTTGGCATTAGAGCCGAGAGACTATGTGGCNNACCTTCCTGCGGTTGAAGCTGGCATTAAGAAGATCGATAAAGATGAACCGCATGTTTAGGCGGCTCATCGCGCTGGCTTAATTCACGTCTGTGCTCACCAGATCGCCCTTGCCATCGGCAGCGTGTTGTTCATCGTCAGCCAGGGTGGCGGCATAAGCCGAGCCACCAGANNCACCAGAATTTGTGCTCAATACTGCGGCTTTTGGCAATACATCTTGATCAATGGTGCCAATTAACGCGGGCTGGCCATCGCGGCGAATGGCTTCTTCCGGGGTGCGCAACATTTGGGCTGGCCACCAATCAATATCGTTGCCTGCGGCTGAGGCAATCATTGGCCTGATGACGGGCAGGCCCTTTGCTGTGCCGTTGCGCAATTCTGAGCCAAGGCCAGTTTTGGTAGTGGTATCAACAGCTGCGGCTTCCATCAACACGCCCAAGCCTTGGCCAGTTGGGCCAACTGCATTTCCCGCTTGGTCAGGCGGTGGGGCAGAAGCGGCGTTGATACGGATCAGCTGCGGCGGGGTTTTCATATTGGCTGCGGCCAACAACAAAACCTCAACTGGCTTTAAGCGCGGCTTTGGAATGATGCGGCCTTTGTTTACGGTGGCGCCGTTCAAATCTGATTCAGCATCAGCTGCAGCCACTTGTGCTGGCAGCTTAGCTTTTGGGCTGAGTGGGGGAGTGGCAGCGTCTTCACTCAAATCACCCAATGATGCCATTTGGGTTTGGGTTAGCTTTGAGCCGGGCGGTAATTTTGACTTTGGTGTTGCAGAGGCGTCTTCACTGAGGTCGGCCATGGCCGCGTCATCAGTTGCGGCTGGATCTGTTTGAGCAGCATTGGCCACTTGATTTGCTGCCTGCAAGGCTACCGTTTTGGATTTATCCAAGCCCAGAAGTTTGCTCAGGAAACCGGGTTTGGCTTGACCATCATCAGCTGAAGCCACTTCTGTTTGGCCCTCGGTACTGCGCAAGCGCCTGCCGACAATCCTTTCACCGTCGTGAAAAATTTGTGCCATTTGCGACTCTGAAATAGCTGGGCCCCAATGACGAACATGGCCTGAGTCTACATGCAGGAAGCCGGTTGGGCCGCCAGCTGAGCGATAATAGCCAACGCCGCCCACTTGGCGCACGAGCGCTATGTTACGGATCTTTTGGGTTGGGACATCTGGAAAATAAAAGTCAATCGCATTGCCGCGAATGTGTTGGCTTTCTCTCGCCACATGCCGGCCAATGCGGTGCAAAAACGCATTGGTGGAAGCGGAGCGGTAACCGCAGACAATGTGAATGGGCTCATGTGATCCCAAATCTTCATGCAGTTCCCACACCAGATCAATGGTGCGCGGATCAATGCTAATGGTTTGGTTTTTGCGCCAATCGCGCAGCAGATAATTGATCTGGCGCATGGCGGAGGGAATATATTGGCCGTCCTTTTTGTAAGTGATGGTCAGGCTTTCGCCGGTGTGAATGTGGATCAGAGAAATTGTGCGCGTTTCACCGCCCGCACTAACCGGGGCCAACCCCGCAACGGCAATGCTTGTTGTGACCGCTACAGCGGCCAGCAATTTCTTCAATCGCTTGTTCAAGGTTCGATGTGATCCAAACACATTTTTACTTAAAATCATACGCAACTGACCGAGGCT
The DNA here is from genome assembly GCA_003151375.1 of Hyphomicrobiales bacterium. GTDB lineage: Bacteria > Pseudomonadota > Alphaproteobacteria > Rhizobiales > Aestuariivirgaceae > Aestuariivirga. The sequence goes on along the minus strand of PLXI01000196.1, from coordinate 4,256 downwards.
TTCGCCCCACCCCTATTTTGTCCCGTTGGCTCAGTCTCAACCAAACTAGCGGGAAATGGCACTTCGAACAAGAATGAGGCCGCTCTGTGGCGGCAACATCGTTAATGACAGTCGCACAAAGGGGTTTAATATGAGCTTAATTTTAGCAAAAATGTCGGGAACTATCTGTTTTAATTCTGGATAATGCCGCCAGAAACCGCACCTTGTGCAACGGCTGGTTGCGGCAATTTGCTCGCATTGGGATCATAACCCATTGCCTTAATGATGGCAGCATCACGTTCGTAGACATCATTCATGAAGGTGAGTTGGCCGTTGTCATCCGTCCAGGCCGTGAAGTAGGTGAGATACACCGGAACTTTTTGTGGGAGTTGAACAGAGTGGGTATCACGATTTAACTCGATGCCATTGGCCACTTGTTCCTTGCTCCAGCCGAGCAGAACTTGAGCAAATTCACGCGGATTTTGTACACGCACACAGCCATGGCTGTAAGCGCGCTCAGCGGTTTTGAACAAAGGCTTCGTCGGCGTGTCATGCATGTAAATGTCATGGGCATTGGGGAAGAGGAATTTCAACTCTCCCAAGGCATTCTCTCCACCGGCCAATTGCTGAAGGCCGAATTTCGGATTAGGGCCAATGTTAAACCAATCGACGGAGTTGCTATCAATCTGATTGCCCGCCTGGTCGACAACGATAAAACCATTGCGGTCCAGATACCCTGGGTCTTTACGCATCTTAGGGCCGTATTCATTTATGATAATGGATGCTGGCACGCCCCATTTGGGATTGAACACCACCGTTTGAATTTTATCATAGAAAGCATAAGTCTGTTTGGTGGGCTGGCCCACGATGACGCGGCTTTGCCAAACCGTTTTGTCATGGTCAATCACGTGAACATCAAAGGCCGCTTGGTTCACAAAAACATAGCGCTCACCCATATTTTTGGGCAACCAGCGCATACGCTCCATGCTGGCGATGATCTTATCGCGCTTGCCGGCAGCTTCGTTATTGTTCAAAAGTTTTAGCGTGGTCTTATCGAGAATGCCGGTGGGCTTCATCTTGGTGGCGGTTTGGAAAGCCATCAAGGCAATAACCAAATCCTGATCTAACGTGTGAATATCGGCTGGCGGCACTTCTTGAGTCTTTATAAACCCAAGCTGTTCCAATCTTTCACGCAAAGCAGGAATGCGCGGATCAGTTTTGCCAAGCTTCACGGCAACACCGGCGGGAATTGCTGTGAAAGGGACTTCGTCGCCCTTATCCAATACCGCCAAGGCCTGTTTCAACTGGGCATATTGCGGCAGAGTTGGTGACAGGCTGTCAAAATATGCAGCTAAGTTTTCTGCAGTCGCCCCATCGATTGCTTTGAGGGCCTCATCGCCATTCACTGGCTCTGGATGCATGTCATTGTAGAGAGACAAACGATTGGGCTCAAACTGGCCAGCAGAAAGCTGGCGTGCGAAATGCAATGCGGCAATGGTCAAGCCAACATCGAGGCGGGCCAATCGGCCAGCATCGCCTAATACGGCGGCATCAGCGTTCTCATAGCCTTTCAACACTTCGGGTGTATAATTCTTGGGCTGCATGCCATCGGCACCGCTGCTTGCAATAACTTTCAAGAGCGCCTCGGCCTTTGCCGTAGGTTTGCCACTCTCAGTCCACATCGGCTTAAAACCATCGGCCTTATAGAAAGCCAGAACCGCTTTGCGCTCAGCGTCTTGGGCCCGCAGCGGGTTGGCTTTGTCTGCCAGCAATGCACGAATTGATTCAGCGTCAGGGTTATCAGTCTTCAGGGTGGTGAAACTTGGATCAAAAACCACAACAGTCAGAGGCGGAATGTAATCAACCGTTCCCATGCCAAGGCCTGGAACTTGGTATTCAGGATCAAATTTTTCCATGCCAGGTGTTAAATTCTGGTGGCCATAGAGCGACTGACCATCAGGCTGTGTGCCGAACAAAGAGTTGTTTTGCGCGCCGTTTGGTCCATGCCGTTGCGCGCCAAAGAGCAGGTCGAAAAAGTTGGGCCGCGCTTGTTGGGCTTCAGCAGCGGTGGGCAGCAGGGCAACGAGCGATAAGCCCATCAATAATTTTGGAGCAAATTTGGACATGAGGTGCATGGGGGTCACTGGTTTGAAACTAAACTTAGATTAAGTATGGCTTTGTGGCAATTCGATGAATGGCCAATAAACTCTTTTCTTAACACGTTTCAACCGGCCTTGGCTTCGTCCAACCCCAAATCGCGCATTTTGCGGTAAAGTGTTGAACGACCAATGCCCAATTTGCGTGCCACTTCTGACATTTGCCCACGGTAACGATGCATGGCAAGTTTTATCATATCGGCTTCAACTTCTTCCAAGGTTCGGATGTGGCCGCCGGCTGAAACAATAGAAACGCCAATGCCGCTGCCATCATTCACTTGGCCCTGAGTCGGCTGAACTGCAATTTGCTTGGGCGCCATTGGGGCAGGTGCTGGCGGAATTTTAACTTCATAACCTTCCACCATGGCAGCGATTTGCGGAAAATCCGCGATATCCAGAATTTCTGTTTCACACAGAACGATGCCGCGAAAAATGGTGTTTTCAATTTGGCGCACATTGCCGGGCCAGGCATAGGCTTGCAGCATCTGTAAAGCCTGTTGCGTGATGCCGTGCACTTTGCGACCTTCTTCGGCAGCCAGTTTGGTGATGAAATGATTGGCAAGGGCTGGAATGTCGTCGCGCCTATCGCGCAGTGGCGGCACGGTCATTGGATAAACATTGAGGCGGTAATAAAGGTCTTCTCGGAATTTTCCGGCTTTCACCATCTCAATCATGTTGCGATTGGTGGCGGAGATCAGACGGATGTTGACCTTAGTGGATTTTCTCGAACCAACCGGATCAATCTCTCCCTCTTGAATGGCGCGCAGCAGCTTTACCTGCATATCAAGTGGCAAATCGGCCACTTCATCAAGGAACAATGTTCCGCCATCAGCTTCTTGAAATTTGCCAATGTGTTTGTTGGTTGCGCCAGTGAAGGAGCCTTTTTCATGGCCAAAGAGAATGGATTCGACCAAGTTTTCAGGAATGGCACCGCAATTCACGGCGACGAAGGGTTTGCCGGCACGATCGCTTTCGCCCTGAATGGCGCGAGCAATCATTTCTTTGCCCACACCTGATTCCCCCTCAATTAGAATTGGAATGTTGGATTGGGCACCTCTGCGTCCAAGGCGTAATACATTGGTCATGGCAGGCGATGATGCGATAAGATCATCAAAGGTGAGTGCGCCGGCAACTTTTTTGTTGAGGCGTTTTACTTCTTCAGTCAGCGCGTTGACCTTGAGCAAATTCTGGATGGAAATTTTCAAACGCTCTGGCGAAACTGGCTTGACCACAAAATCATCAGCGCCAGCACGCATGGCTTTGATAACAGTTTCAATGGAGCCTTGCGACGTTTGCACAATCACTGGCAAATCACCGCGCAGGCCTTCGAGCTTTTCCAGAAATTCAAGACCGCCCATGCTGGGCATCATCAAATCCAGAATAGCTAGATTTATGGTAGCACCTTGTGATCCGCTGAGAATCTCCAAAGCTTTTTGGCCGTTTTCCGCCGTTATGGCTTCAAAGCCAAAGCGTTTGACCATTTCTTCCAGGATGCGGCGCTGGGCAGGTTCATCTTCGATGATCAATACGCGATTGGACATGCTCTTAAAATCTAACTCACTTATTTTCTGCCCCGAATGACGCTGCGCGGTTGGCTCCACGCTTTGAACTCTGGGCCGTTGCTGTTGGAGGCCGAATGTGCACGAGAGTGGTAAAGGCCAGATTAACAAGTTATCAGATTTGGAGACACATCTGGGACGTGTTTGGTTAACAAAAAATTTGCTTTATTGAAGCGCATTGCAGTTGCGCCCATATATAATTTTTTTATGAGGTGTGATTCATGGCTGTTGCTGCGCTGAAAAATTTACCCGAATGGAATTTGGCGGATCTCTATTCCGGCCCAGATTCAGCTTTATTTAAAATTGATCTGGCGAAAGCAGAAAAACTGGCGGCACAATTTGCCAGCGATTACCGCGGAAAAGTCACAGGGCTTGATGGTGTTGGTTTGGTCAAGGCCATTGTGGACTATGAAAAGCTTTCAGATTTGGGCGGCCGCATTGCCTCTTATGCCCAGCTTTATTATGTGGGCAACACCACGGATTCAGCTCGGTCAAAATTTTATGGTGATGTGAATTCTAAGATTACAGAATTTTCTACACAACTGTTGTTTTTTGAATTGGA
>PLXI01000014.1 GCA_003151375.1 Hyphomicrobiales bacterium | reverse complement strand
CAACGTGCCAGCACTTATCAAACCGACAAAACCGGGCTTGAGGAAATGTACCGCCAACGTTCGATGTTGAAACGCTCGGTGTTTCCTGAAGACATTGCCGAGGCGATCTATTTCTTTGCATCGGAGCTTTCGGCCAAATCCACGGGCAACATCATCAATGTGGATGCAGGTAATGCTCAAAGCTTTACAAGGTAACATCATATGACTGAGAAAATGATTGCCGTTGCAACGGTTGATGAATCCAACCACGCCCGCGCCTCCACGCTAAAGAAACAATATGACTTTCTGGGAGAGGATTTGGCGCGTCGCGGTATCAAAATTGATGACGTGTTGAAAAAAGTATCCACCTTCGGTGTTGCCGTGCCAAGCTGGGGCGTGGGCACGGGCGGCACTCGCTTTGCGCGCTTTCCCGGTGGCGGTGAGCCGCGCGATGTGTTCGACAAGATCGAAGATTGTGCCGTTATTCAACAACTCACACAGGCCACACCAACAGTTTCGCTGCACATTCCTTGGGATAAGGCCGATCCAAAGCGCTTGAAGCAATCCGCGTCGCGCTTTGGTCTTGGTTTTGATGCGATGAATTCCAATACTTTCTCGGATCAGAAAGTTCAGAAACATTCATACAAGTTCGGCTCACTGACCCACTCAGATAAAGCCACCCGTAAACAAGCGGTGGATCATAACCTTGAGTGTATCGAAATTGGCAAAGAGCTTGGTTCCAAAGCTTTAACCGTATGGATAGGAGATGGTTCCAACTTTCCTGGCCAGCAAAACTTTGCCGATACCTTCACACGCTACCTGGATGCGATGAAGGAAATTTATGCTGAGTTGCCTGACGATTGGCGTCTGTTCAGTGAACACAAAATGTATGAGCCGGCCTTCTATTCCACAGTGGTGCAAGATTGGGGCACCAATTACATGATCGCCAAAGAACTTGGCGAGAAAGCTTTCTGCTTGGTTGATCTTGGCCATCATGCACCCAATGTGAATATTGAAATGATCGTCTCGCGCCTTGCTCAATTTGGCAAATTAGGTGGCTTTCATTTCAACGATTCAAAATATGGTGACGATGATTTGGATGCGGGTTCAATTGATCCTTACCGGCTGTTCCTCGTATTCAATGAATTGGTTGATGCCGAGAATAAACTGAAGAATTTTCATGCCGCCCACATGCTTGACCAAAGCCATAATGTAACCGACCCCATCGAAAGCCTGATGCTCTCGGCAATCGAGGTGCAACGCGCTTATGCACAAGCCTTATTGGTAGACCGCAAAGCCTTGTTGCATTTCCAAGAAAGCAATGATGCTTTAATGGCCACGCAATGTTTGAAAGCTGCCTTCCGCACCGATGTTGAACCCATCTTAGCAATGGCACGGTTGAACCAAGGTGGTGCCATTGATACCGTTGCAGCTTACCGCGCTTCAGGATACCGCGCTAAGGTGGCCAAGGAACGACCCCCTTCCGGCGCAGGTGGTGGTGGGATCGTTTAGGCTTTCTCCTGCTTGCGCCATGTGAACAAAATCAAAATCTGGATGTCAGATAACAAATTTACTCAGCTAAAATCTTAATAGTGCTTCAGGCCCTCTGGTTTGTTGTTGAGAATTTGTTCAATCTCAACTTTCAAACTGTCGGTCATCAATTTGCGGCTGTCCAGCGCCGCAAGATTATCAACCAACTGGCTCTGTCGCGACGCTCCTAGAATAACCGTTGAAACATGTGGGTTAGACAGGCACCAAAGCAGCGCCATATGATGGATTTGTAGGCCTGATTTATCGGCAAGTGCCGCAAGTTTTTCGACTTTGGTCAGCTTATCTCGGCCTTGCGCACTTTGCCATTCCGCTTTCAGCCATTCATAGCCAGGAAGATTGAGACGGCTATCATCGGGGATGCCCTTATTATATTTTCCGGTGAGAATACCTGAAGCCAGTGGTGACCAAATCGTCGTGCCAATACCGACCAGATTGTAAACAGGCAGATAGTCACCTTCGACCTTGTTACGCTCAAAGAAATTATACTGGGGTTGTTCCATGGTTGGCGGCGTAATTTTCAAATCCCGTGCGACCGACCAAGCCTCGGTAATTTGTTGCCCGGACCATTCCGACGTTCCCCAATAAAGCACTTTGCCCTGTTGTATGAGGTCATGCATGGCGCGAACCGTTTCCTCAATCGGTGTATCAACATCTGGGCGGTGACAGAAATAGAGGTCCAGGTAATCAACCTGCAACCTCTTCAGTGCGGCATGACAAGCGTCAAATATATGCTTGCGGCTAAGACCGCGTTGATTTGGTTTGCTGCCACCAAAGAAAACCTTGCTGGAGATTACAAATGAATCTCTGCTCCAGCCGAGCTTCTTCAACGCTTTGCCCATCAGGACTTCGGAATTTCCTGCCTCATAACCTTCAGCATTATCAAAAAAATTGATTCCCGAATCATAGGCTGTTGTCATCAGTTTCAAAGCTTCACTTTCGTGTACTTGCTTGCTGAAAGTGACCCATGAGCCAAGTGAAAATTCACTCAAACGCAGGCCCGATTTTCCTAAACGGCGATATTCCATTTTTTATACTTTCAAACGCAGCATTTGATAGGAATGTGGCGGCAGATGCAAGTGCACACTGCCGTCGGCAACTTTGGCTCCCTTGCCTTTGGCGGGCGTTACATTGCTTTGCTGCGCCAAACTGTTGATGGCCTCAAGTGAAGTATGTGTCATCACCTGATGATCTATGATTGTCGCCGCGCCAAAGCCTAGGAGGTCTATTGCAACATTCAAAATTTCGTTGCCATGACGGTTGATGACAAAGAATGTTAGCGTTCCTTCTGCATCATTGTGCACACCAGCAATATCAATATAGGGCACGTTATCC
>PLXI01000179.1 GCA_003151375.1 Hyphomicrobiales bacterium | reverse complement strand
TCTGGTTTCGCCAAGATTTACGCCTTTCTGATCAGCCCGCGTTAAGTGCGGCTGCCGCAAAAGGTCGGGTAATTCCACTTTATATTTTGGACGATGAAACACCCGCTGAGTGGCGCTGGGGTGGCGCTTCACGCTGGTGGCTGCACCACTCGTTGGTGAGTTTAAAAAAATCAGTTCCACTCATTCTGCGCCGTGGTCGCGCCGATTATGTGCTGCGCGAGATGTTGCAAACCTCAGGCGCAACCTCACTGTATTTTACCCGTGATTATGCGCCGTGGAGTGACGCACTGGAGTTGCGCGTAAAGGCAGTTTGCGATGAGCTGGGCATTGCCTGCCACCGTCATGGCGGTTTTCTTTTGCATGAGCCGGAAAGCATTCGCAGTGGCCAAGGCGAGCCTTACAAAGTCTATACACCATTCTCACGCGCCTGTTTTGCCAAGGGGCAGCCGCGTGTGCCTAAGCCCGCACCGACAATTGAATTTGCAACGCATGATTTAGCCTCGGACAAGCTTGATGAATGGAAACTACTTCCTTCCAATCCAGATTGGGCTGATGATTTTAGCAACGCATGGCAAGTGGGTGAGCAAGCAGCACAATCGGCACTAGCGAAATTTCTAGACGAAGCACTGGCACATTATGCTGAGGGTCGTGACCGACCAGACAAGCCTTTCACTTCGCGCCTTTCAGCACATTTACATTTAGGCGAAATTTCACCACATCAAGTTTGGCATGCAACGCAAAGCGCTATGGCACGCGCCGATGGAAGGCTGGACACTGCCGCGGAGAAATATTTGAAAGAACTTCTCTGGCGCGAATTTTCCTATCATCTTCTGGATCACTGGCCGCAATTTCCGCAAAAGAGTTTCCGGCCNNATCCCATTGTCGACGCCGGGATGCGAGAGCTGTGGGCCACTGGCACCATGCATAACCGCGTGCGCATGATCACAGCCTCATTTCTGATCAAGCATTTACAAATTGATTGGCGCCATGGCCAACGTTGGTTTTGGGATTGCCTGGTTGACGCTGATATCGCGGCCAACTCCGCCTCATGGCAATGGGTGGTGGGTTGTGGGGCCGATGCCTCACCTTATTATCGCATCTTCAATCCTATTTTGCAGGGCACAAAATTTGATCCGGATGGTGAATATGTGAAGTGTTGGGTGCCAGAGCTTGGCGATGTGCCTGCCAAGTATATTCATGCGCCTTGGGAAATGGCAGTGCCGCCCAAGAATTATCCCGCACCAATGGTGGATCACGCCAAAGCCCGCGCGAGAGCTATGGCTGCTTTCGGCTCACTCAAGAACAATTAATTCGCGGCGTTGTCTTTGGAAAGTTCTGCCCAAGTGTTTGGCTTTGCCAACATCTGTTGCAAATAAGCGAGGTTCATTTCCACTTGCGCTGGCGGCAAATCCGCCGCGGCGATTTTGCGCGCCTCATCGAAGCGGCCTTGCAAGCCCACCACCAAAGCCAAGTTTTGGCGCACGCGTGGAATAGCTGCACTGCCGGGTTCGGCCAAGGCCATGTTCAAAACTTTTTCGGCTTCAGGCAGTTTGCCTTGTAAGGCAAATGACATGCCCAAATTATTTTGCACAGCGATTGATCCCGGCTGCAATGCCAATGCCTTGTTATACTGATTGCGCGCCTGTTCATATTGGCCTTGCTGGTCATAGGCTGTGCCTAAAGCGGAAAAGATTTTCCAATCATTTGGATTGGCAACAGCAGCACGTTCCAAAACAGTGACAGCTTCGCCCGGTCTTCCGGCCACCAAAAGCTGCTTTCCGATTTTGGCTTGCACGACTGCGTCATTGCCATGGGCCACCGAAATCGCTTTCAGAACATCAAGTGCGGCATTCTGTTGGCCTAGCTTGTTCAAGGCATCTGCATAAGCCAACCCAATGGCTTCATCGCCAGGTTTTTGTTGCCAAGCCTGCTCTAATTCCCTCGTTTTAATATATGAGCCAGCTTCAGCAGCGGGCGCTGCCGTTGAGGTGGAGCCTGTGGTAATAGGATCAGAGTCCAATTTTGCACTCTTGTTCGAACAACCGGCAATCACAACGGCGAGCAGGGCAGTGGTCAACAATGGCAATACATGGCGCTTCATGGAGTCGATGATGCTGGCATTTCCTCAACAAATCATTAACCATGTAAACAGCCAGAATCATGGGGTTTCAAATGGTTAATGCAGAGTTAATTTTGGTTGCGGCCACGACTGATAAAGCCACGCTTTTGAGGGTGATTAGCAATGTGGAATTGGCCAAGGCCGATGCACAATTGCGCCGCCTTGCTACAGCCCAGGGCTTTGAGGCCGCCGCCGGAACTTTGCTGGCTCTCACTTCACCTCAAGGAGATGTGACGCAGTGGTTGGTGGGCGCACCTGCCGCAGATGCCGATCCCTTTACGCTGGGGGCCATTTCGTCAAAGCTTCCGGCTGGCACTTATCGTTTTGAAAAAGCCCCTGAACATGCCCATTTGGTGGCGCTGGGCTGGGCCTTGGAACTCTATAAATATGATCCTTTCCGCCCCAGCAAAGCCAAGCTGGTGCGTTTGGTGTTGCCTAACGGCGTGGATGCTAAAGCGGTTCAGCGCGAAGCGGATGCTGCCTTCCTCGCACGCGACTTAATCAACGCCCCAGCCAATTTCATGGGGCCTGATGAATTGCAATCGGCGTCTCGTAAACTAGCCAAGGCCCATGGTGCAAAATTGAGCGTCACTACAGGCGCCAAACTCGCCAAGCAATTTCCACTTATTCACATTGTGGGGGCAGCCTCGCCCCGCAGCCCCCGCCTGATTGATTTCACTTGGGGCAATGCGCGCCATGCGAAAGTGACACTGGTTGGCAAAGGCGTTTGCTTTGATACGGGCGGGCTGGATATAAAACCTTCGGCTGGCATGTTGATTATGAAAAAGGATATGGGGGGTGCCGCTAATGTGCTGGCCCTTGCCCAAATGATCATGGCAGCACATCTGTCCGTGCGTTTGCGCGTGTTAATCCCAGCCGTTGAAAACGCCATCGCAGGCAACGCGTTCAGGCCCGGCGACGTATTCAAAACCCGCAAAGGTCTGACGGTTGAAATCGGCAACACCGATGCTGAAGGCCGTTTGGTTCTGTGTGAGGCATTGGCCCTGGCCGATGAAGAAAAACCTGATCTGTTGATCGATATGGCCACACTCACCGGTGCGGCGCGCGTGGCGTTGGGGCCAGATCTGCCGCCATTTTATACTGATGATGCAGCATTTGCTACAAGACTTAGCCACCATGCCACTTCCAGCAACGATCCGCTGTGGCAGCTTCCGTTGTGGAAGCCATATTTTGCGATGATCGAATCGCCCCTGGCCGATCTCAATAACGCGGGCCAAGGCGGCTTTGCTGGTTCAATCACTGCGGCTCTGTTTCTCAAGCGTTTTGTGGAACATGCCAAAACCTACGCCCATTTTGACATTTTTGGCTGGACGCCAATGTCTAAGCCCGGTCGCCCTAAGGGTGGCGAGGCCCAGGCGCTGCGCGCTTGCTTTGGGGCGATTGCTGAGCGCTTTGCAAAATAGCTTGCAATGCCTTGCTGGCGGGTGAAATATGGAACGCATCCGAAACAATTGGCTGTGCTATGCTCAATCCGCTTACAACTGCACAAGCTTTGCACCTCTGGCACGGGGTTGGCCTTGCCCAAGTGCGCGGCAATGAAGCGGATTTGTCCTTGCGCCAGATCACTATTTTGCTGACCATATATTTGGAGCCGCCACCCCACACCGTGCGTGCACTGGCGGCCAAGCTTAACGTTTCCAAACCGGTTATCACCCGCGCCTTGGACGCCATGGGTAAACTGGCCTTGGTGACACGCAAACGCGATGATAAAGATTTACGCAACGTGCTTATTCAACGCACGGTGAAGGGGTCGTTGTTTCTGGAACACATGGCGGATGAAATCAGCGCCGCATCAAAAGGCCTGTGATGGAAAAACTTGATCCACGTTTGAATGTCTTTCGCGCCGATTTAGCTGATGAAGCCTTGCGCGGGCGGGTGGAAGCACAACAGTTTGTGACGCCAACTGCGGCGCGCATTGCAGTATCTATTGCCCCCATTCACAAAACACCAAAACCTGATGCGGCGCAAATATCGCAAGCTCTATTCGGTGAAGCGTGTGAGGTGTTTGAACGCCAGCACGATTGGGCTTGGGTGAAGATGAAGCGCGATGGTTATGTGGGTTATGTGCAAGAGCAAAACCTTGGGGTGCCCACCGCGCCAACGCATTTTGTTTCAAATATCTCCACCATCTTTTATGCGCACACGGACCTCAAATCTCAACCCGCCCAGCAACTCTATTTGCATAGTGCCGTCGTTGTATCGCGGTTGCAAAGCGCCTATGCCTGTTTGGCCACGGGCGGGGCAGTCCATGCCGCCCATCTTTCTGCCCTGGGCCAGCACGAAAATGACTTCGTTGCGGTAGCAGAACAGTTTCTCAACGTGCCTTACTATTGGGGTGGCAAAACCCATGCTGGGCTTGATTGTTCTGGTCTGGTTCAAATTGCGTTGCAGGCAGCAGGTGTGGAAGCGCCCCGTGATTCAGATATGCAAGAAAAAAACTTGGGCGATGTGGTTTCTGATCACAAAAAACTCAAACGCGGCGATCTGGTTTTTTGGCGGGGTCACGTTGGCATTATGCAATCAGCCACGCAGATGATTCACGCCAATGGCCACTATATGAAAGTGACGAGCGATTTGCTGCAGGATGTTGTTGGGCGTTCGCACACGCCCATAAGCAATATCAAACGCTTAGGGGTTTAGCGACACACTGCCGCCGCAAAATCACCTCTTTGGTGACAGTATCGCGCTTCCTTATCGCCCCACTGCATCGCCAGCTTCGTTAACGGTTTTAGCCTGCTCATGTCGCCGTCCCGAGCAGGTGTAAGCCAGGGGCCCGTGCCGCCCAGTAGGTGGCCGGGCCCTACCTGTTTTGTGGCGGCGAATCTGCTAGCTTCACCCCCATGATCTTCAATCCAACTGTTATCCAAATCGGCGGTTATAGCGTCTCCCTCACTGAGCTTTTGCAGTGGGGTGTTGTTGCGCTGTTTGCTCTGCTTATCATCACGCTCATTCTCGCCTTCCGCGCGCAAAGTGGCCGTAAGGCTGAACGCTTTGAAGCTTTGGCGCGCAACGCTGATCTGGAATACCGCATGGCCGAACTCGCCGGCATGCTCGGCCAAATCAGCCAAAACTCGCAAGGCGGCCAAATGGCCATTCAGCACACTTTGGATGAACGGCTGGAAGCGCTGAGCCACCGCGTGGGCCAAGGCTTGGCCGATCAAACCCAACGCACAGCGCTTTCTTTGAACCAGCTCAACGAACGCCTCGCGGTGATTGATGTGGCACAGGGAAATCTGGCGATGCTGTCCACTGAAATGCTCTCTTTGAAAGATATTCTTTCCAATAAACAAACCCGTGGTGCCTTTGGGCAAGGCCGCATGGAGGCGATTATTTCTGACGGCCTGCATTCCAAGGCCTATGCTTTTCAAGCAACACTTTCCAATGGTACAAGGCCGGATTGTATAATCTCGCTACCAGATTCGCGCCTTAAGCTGGTGATTGATGCGAAGTTCCCGCTGGAAGCTTATAATGCGATGCGTGCCGCAGAGGATGATACATCGCGGCGTGCCGCAGAAGCCCAGCTTAAATCTGACGTGCAACGGCACGTCAAAGACATTGCTGAGAAATATCTGATCAATGGCGAAACCCATGAAACGGCTATTATGTTTGTGCCGTCTGAATCAGTTTATGTTGAACTCAATGAGCGCTTTGAAGACGTGGTGCAGCGCGCCCATAAATCAAGGGTGATTTTGGCCTCACCCAATGTTTTAATGCTGCTCGTTCAAACCATGCAGGCCATCGTGCGCGATGTTGCCATGCGTGAGCAGGCGGGTGTTATTCAAGCTGAGGTGGTGAAGCTGCTCGAAGATGTAAGCCGCATGAATGAGCGCGTTGTAAAACTGCAAACCCATTTCAGCCAAGCCAATGTGGATTTGGATCAACTCCAAACTTCCACTGAAAAGATAGTCAAGCGGGCAGGTAGAATTGAAAGCCTGGAGCTGGACGAAGTGCAAGCCGTTGCGCCCAAGCCAAGGTTGATTAAGTAGTCACGTCCCGCAAAACGTCTGCAACACTTCTTCTTGTGCATCGGGCGCATTTTCAAACTGCACCAAATCTGCACGAGCTGTGAATGGATTTTGCACCGCATCCAATAGTTGATGAAGTGGAAGATAATTTTGGTTTTCCGCCGCAGTGAGTGCGGCCTCAACGCGGTGGTTGCGCGCGATGTAAACTGGATTGTATTTTTGCATGAGCGCAGTTGCCTCTGGCGCCCGCAATATATTCCATTCCGCTCGCCATTCATCATGCGCTAAATCAGAAATGAAAAAGCTTCGCATATCATCACCGCGCGTCAGCGCCGTGAAGAAGCGTGTAAAATCTGCCCATGCATTGGCCATGTGTTGCAAGGTCTCGGTAATGAACTGTGCATGGGAAAGTTCATTGATGCCGAGCTTCGCCAACATGCGCTTTTCAAATTCCATCTCAAACAGCGGCATGAACCGCCCAAGTTCTTGCTCAGCAATTTTGATCGCGGCTTCGCGGTTCTCATCCAACAATGGTAAAAGACACTCGGCTAGGCGCGTCATATTCCACAAGCCAATCGTCGGCTGCTTGTCATAGGCATAGCGGCCATTTTCATCGATGGATGAGAACACTTTCTGCGGATCAAACCCATCCATAAAGGCGCAAGGCCCATAATCAATCGTCTCGCCAGCAATTTGTGCATTGTCGGTATTCATAACGCCGTGGATGAATCCGAAACTCATCCATTGTGCAATCAGCCGCGCCTGCCGCGATAAAACTTCCGCCAGAAATTCTCGCGCACCTGAAACTTCCGGCATGGTGCGCGCAATCTCGTGGGCCATGAGAGCTTCTATTGCTTTGGTTTCACCCCGCGCTGCTAGAAATTGAAACGTGCCAACCCGCACATGGCTCTTTGCAACGCGGGTGAGAACCGCTCCATGCTCCGGCCTTTGGCGAAATACGCGCTCACCGGTTTCCACCACGGCCAAAGATCTTGTCGTGGGAACCTGCAATGCCGCCATAGCTTCACTTAAAATATATTCGCGCAACATGGCCGAAAGCGTTGCGCGCCCATCGCCACCGCGTGAATAAATCGTGCGGCCTGAACCTTTGAGGTGAAGCTCGCGTCTTGTGCCATCGTTCAAAAGAACATCGCCCAGCAACAAAGCACGGCCATCGCCTAGGCGCGCATTGAAGCCGCCAAACTGATGTCCGGCATAGGCCATGGCGATAACGCTTCCATGCGATGGTGCTACATTGCCCGCCAGCAGCTGCAAGGCATCGGCACTATGCAACCAATCGCGGTCAATCCCGAGCTCTGCTGCTAAAGCATCATTGGCAATCACCAATTTGGGTGCAGCAACACTCTGTGGTTCAACGCGGGTATAAAGCAGCTCCGGCAACGCGGCATAGCTTTGCTCAATCAGCGGAATATGCATTTTACATCGGCCGTCTGGCGCGCATGGCCTGCGTCAGCGTGCCTTCATCAAGATAATCCAATTCGCCACCCACAGGCACCCCATGTGCAAGTCTTGTGGCCACAACGCCAAGACCCTTTAAGCGGTCAGTGATGTAATGCGCGGTGGTTTGGCCTTCAATGGTGGCGTTATTGGCCAGAACGACTTCCTTGATTTTGCCTTCGGAGCAGCGTGCAATCAGTGTGTCGATATTCAAATCTTCCGGACGCACACCGCCCAAGGCCGAAAGTGTGCCGCCTAAAACATGATATTGACCGTTCCATGCCCCAGCGCGTTCCAGGGCCCAGAGATCACCCACATCTTCTACCACACAAAGGGTGTTTTGATCGCGGCGCGGATCTGCGCAAATGGTGCAAGGATCAAGCGTATCTACATTGCCGCAGATATGACATTCCACAACTTTGTCATGGGCATCAGCCAGTGCAGAGGTCAGCGGCGCCATAAGTTTGTCGCGGTTTTTAACCAGATGCAAAACCGCACGGCGCGCTGAACGAGGGCCCAGGCCCGGCAGCTTGCCAAGAAGTTGGATCAAGCGTTCAACCTCTGGCCCGGCTTGGCGTTTCATAAAACGGCAACCCTCAAAACGGCAGCTTCATGCCAGGTGGCAAAGGCATTCCAGCAGTGACGGATTTCATTTCCTCTGCCGCTGCAACTTCTGCCTTGGCCTTGGCATCTCCAAGGGCCGTGAGGATTAAATCCTCCAGGATTTCATGCTCGCCCGTTTGCATGAGGCTAGGATCAATCTCCACGGCGCGCACAGCGAATTTGCCTGTCATGGTGATTTTCACGAGGCCATTACCAGCTTGGCCCTGCACAAACAGGTGCTCAAGTTTTTCTTGAACATCGGCCAGTTTGGCCTGCATTTGGCCGGCCTGTTTCATAATATCAGCGAGGTTCATCTTCTGCCTCTTCGGGAGTGGAAACGGGTTCAACTTCAGACACGTTTAAAATCTCAGCGCCCGGAAAAGCTTTTAGCACTGCTTGAACATCAGCTTGCGCTTTGGCCCATTTGAAGGCTGAGTCTTTGGCGTCTTTTCTTTGCTGGGCCACTGTGGCTTCACCGCCTTGTGTTGAAACCGCAATGATCCAACGTCGGCCTGTCCATGCTTCGAGCTTGCGCGACAGCTCATTGGCAAGGCCAGGATCAGCGCCACGCTCCAGCACTAACTCAATTTTACCATCAGCAACACTGATCGGGCGAATGTATTTTTCCAGATCAACTTGGAATTTGATGTCGCGCTTTGCTTTGGCCAGCGCCACCACATCAGCCAGACTTTTGATCCGCGCCTGTGGCTGATTATCATGGCCAATTTCAGTATGAACTGGCTTGGCTTGAGACAAGGCGCGCGCTTCGCTCATCGCTTCACGTTGGGGCACAGAGGCTTGCGGTACAATTCGTGGCGTGGGTGTAGGCTGTGCCTGCACCTGCTTCATCAAGTCTTCACCCGACGGCAGATTGGCCGCATGTGCCAGCCTTATGATCAGCATTTCAGCTGCCATGATTGGCTGTGCGGCTTGCGCGGTTTCGCCAAGGCCTTTCAGCAACATCTGCCAGCAGCGCGATAAATGTGCCATGGAAAGACGCTTCGCGAAATCCATGCCCTTTTGCTTTTCTTCCTCGGTGCGTGAAGCATCAAGTACCGCAGAATTTGGTGCCACTTTCAGCCGCGTAACGTAATGGGTGAAATCCGCCATATCGGTGAGAATGGTTTCAGGATCGCCGCCAGCTTGATATTGTCGGTCAACGTCTTCCAAGGCCCGCGCTACGTCACCCGCCATCACCGCTTCAAACAAGTTGATCACTTGGCCTTTTTCCAAAAGACCCAACATGTTCATCACGTCAGCGGTTTTCACCGAGCCATCACCATAAGCGATGGCCTGATCGAGCAATGATAGCCCATCACGCACTGAACCCTCTGCGGCTTTGGCAATGAGGCGCAATGCCTCGTCTTCGGCCGCAACTTTTTCCAACCCGCAGATTTTGGCGTAATGCTTTTGCAGCGTAGTCACATCTAAGCGACGCAAATCAAAGCGCTGACAGCGCGATAGAATAGTGACCGGAACTTTGCGAATTTCAGTTGTGGCGAAAATGAATTTCACATGCGGAGGCGGCTCTTCCAGTGTTTTCAACAAAGCGTTGAAAGCGCTTTTGGAAAGCATGTGAACTTCGTCGATGATGTAAACTTTGGTGCGCGCTTGCACTGGCGCATAACGCACCTGATCAATAATCTCACGCATATTATCAACGCCGGTGTTGGATGCAGCGTCCATCTCGATCACATCCATGTGGCGTGATTCTAAAATCGCCTCACACTGTGCGGTGAGTTCCGGCATCTCAACGGAAGCCCCGGCAGGGTAATTCAGCGCCCGCGCAATAAGCCGCGCCGTGGTGGTTTTGCCAATGCCGCGCAGGCCGGTCAGCATATAGGCCTGGGCAATGCGACCAGAAGCGAAAGCATTGGTCAGCGTGCGCACCATGGCTTCTTGGCCGATGAGGTCGTTAAAATCCTTGGGCCGGTATTTTCGCGCCAGAACGCGGTAAGGCATAGGGTTGGTGGAGGAATCCGTCATAGGGCTAGATTAGCGCACCTTCCGCGCAAGGCGACAATAAAGATGCCAGAATTGGAAAAGTGAGAGGCTGGACGAGCAACCCATTACGGTCTCGTTAGGGCTGCTGCCTTCCGGCCCTGACCCGGTTGGCGAGCGAAACGTCCGCAGGCCAACCTCTCGAGGGCGTATATGGGGCGATAGGCGAGAAAAGGCAAGAGGCGGGAATTGACCCTAACGCCCACCTCGCATATTGCTGGAATCATGGCCATTAAACCCATAGTCACATTGCCGGATGAGAAAACCCTGCGCCAAATCTCCAAGCCACTGAAAAGCGTGGATGTGGCGGCGCGCAAGCTGTTTGATGACATGCTGGAAACCATGTATGCCGCCCCCGGCATTGGCCTTGCCGCAATTCAGCTGGGTGTGCCCTTGCGCCAATTGGTTGTGGATGTGGCACGCGATGGCGAGCCGCCAAAACCATTGTTTATGGCCAATCCGCAGATTATTTGGTCATCAGCCCAACTGGGTGATTATGAGGAAGGCTGCCTTTCCATACCTGAGTTTTTTGAAATGGTGGAAAGGCCAATCGAAGTTAACGTGCGCTATCTTGACCGCAACAGCGAGGCACAGGAAATCCATGCCAATGGCATCGTGGCAACTGTGTTGCAGCATGAAATTGACCACCTCGACGGCGTGCTGTTCATTGACCATATATCCAAATTGAAGCGCGACCGGGTTTTGAAAAAGTTCCGTAAAGCCGATAAGCTGGGCAAGTTGTGAGGGCCAGCCGATGCGCCTAGTTTTCATGGGCACACCCGATTTCTCAACCCATGCGTTGAAGGTGCTGATCGCTGCTGGGCATAAAGTGGTCTGCGTTTATTCGCAACCGCCGCGCCCCAAGGGCCGTGGACTTGAGGTGCAGAAACAGCCGGTTCACGCGCTGGCTGAAAGCCTGGGAATTGAAGTGCGAACACCTCTCTCGCTTAAATCCGTGGAGGAGCAGCAGCGCTTTGCGGCGCTGAAAGCCGATGCAGCTGTTGTGGTGGCCTATGGATTGCTCTTGCCAAAGCCCATACTTAATGCGCCCTTGTTTGGCTGCTTCAACATTCATGCCTCGCTTTTGCCGCGTTGGCGCGGTGCTGCCCCCATTCAACGCGCCATTATGGCAGGCGATAAGGAGAGCGGAGTTGCCATTATGCGCATGGAAGAGGGGTTGGATACCGGGCCAGTGATAAGAATGAAAGCTATACCCATCAAACCCGCAACCACATCGGCCTCGCTGCACGATGAGCTTGCGACTTTGGGTGCAAAGTTAATTGTGGAAGCATTGCAAATTCCGTCCGTACACGGAACACCCCAGCCGACCGATGGCGTGACCTATGCCAAGAAGATTGACAAGGCTGAAGCCCATATCGATTTCAATTTGCCAGCCGAGCAAGTGCGCAACCACATTCATGGCCTATCACCTTTTCCGGGTGCATGGTGCATGATCGCTGGAGCACGTGTCAAACTGTTGAATGTGGACGTGGTTCAATTGCAAGGCAAGGCTGGCACGGCGCTGGACAGTGTGCTCACCTTTGCTTGTGCGAGTGATGCCATTCGCATCCTCAATTTACAACGCGAAGGCAAAGGCCCGATGGACGGCGCAACCTTTTTACGTGGATTTTCCGTACCGTCTGGAACAGTGGCCAGCTGATGCCACGCTATAAGCTCATCATCGAATATGATGGCCAAGGTTTTCTGGGTTGGCAGGCTCAGCCGAACGGCCAAACCGTGCAAAATGTTTTGGAAAATGCCATAGCACTCCTTCACGGCGAACCGTTGGTGTTACAAGCCGCGGGCAGAACTGATACGGGCGTTCACGCACTGGGCCAAGTCGCACATTTTGATGCACCCAAGGAATGGGATCCGTTCGTTCTATGCAATGCCATCAATGGCAATGTGCGGCCTCATGCGGTAAGCGTGATTTCCGCTGAACGTGTAACCGAAGATTTTCAAGCGCGGCTCTCTGCCATTGGGCGGCGCTATCTTTACCGCATCCTCAATCGTCGCGCGCCGCCCGCGATTGATCGCGGCAAAGTCTGGCATGTGCCCAAAACCTTGGATGTGGATGCCATGCATGAAGCGGCACAGCATCTTATCGGCAAGCATGATTTCACCACCTTTCGTGCCGCTGAATGCCAAGCCAAATCGCCGATCAAAACCTTGGATCGCCTTGATGTTATGCGCTTTGACGAGATGGTGGAAATCCGCGCAGAGGCACGTTCATTCCTGCATCATCAAGTGCGCTCCATGGTGGGCAGTCTTGTGCAAGTGGGTGTTGGAAAATGGCATCCACTTGAAATGCGCCGCGCATTGGAGGCGGTGGATCGTTCACGCTGCGGCCCGGTGTGCCCGCCGGATGGATTGTATTTGGTTGAAGTTTTGTACTAGGTTCAATTTCAAATTGAGGACTCGGCAATGGTTGAAAAAGTTATTCCCGGAACGAGTCGTGCGGCGATCAACTTCATATTTGAAAATTGGTGGGGGCTGATCGTCGTAAGCGCCTTGCCGATGGTCATTCTTTTTGGGCTTGGAATTTTAATATATCAAGAGTTAGGCAACGTGTTTGATTTTTTGGATACCATTGATTTCGAGAGCCAACAAGCTACTGCCGAGATCATGAACAAATATCTCAGGCTTATGCCGATGTTGTTTGCCACGGAAATCGTTGCACTATTCCTGTTTGCTTGGCTCTTTGTGCGCATAGTTCGGTTCTGGAAAAACCGAGAACCGAATATCTTTATCGGCAGCAAGGGGGAATTTACTGCGGCAGTGTACACGGTCTTGTATGGCCTTGGAATTGGGGCGCTAACAATGCTGGCCTATATTGCAGTCGTCATTGTAGCAATAATCGCCGGCCTGATCATCGTGGTTTTGGGAAAATTATTTTTTGTGTTCTATTTTCTTTTCGTACCGTTAGCGATTGGCGCATATTTCTCGTTGATTTGGTTTGTTTGTCGTTTTTATGTTGGAATGCCCGCTGTTGCCTTAGGTGAAACGCCTGATTTTTTCACTGAACTCTGGGTATTATCAAGCGGTGAAAGCTTTGCGGTGCCGCTTCGACTCATTGTTTCATTGATCATCGTTTGCGTTCCATTTGGCGTCATCTTTTTTGTATTCATGGTTCCACCCATGAGTGCCCTACGAGACGCTATTATGAGTTCACCTAACCACCAAATATCGCCCGAAATGCTAAGCCAGTTATGGCATGGGATGTTGTGGTTGCAAATTCTTTCGGTAATATCAAATTTTTTGATGATTGCATATTTCAGCATATTTTTTGCTGAGGCTCATGCGCGCTTGCGGGCCAAACTGGGTTAGGCGTGGGTAAAATAAGCGCTTAACACCCGGCCATAGATCCGCGTCACCGTCTTTAACTCCTCCGCGCCGATGCACTCGTCAGTTTGGTGAATGGTGGTGCTCAGCGGGCCGAATTCCAACACCGGGCAATAGTCTTTCACAAAACGCGCATCAGATGTGCCGCCAGATGTGGAAAGTTTTGGCATCACGCTAGTTTCAGTATGAACCGCCTCTTGCACCAGTTTCACAAACGGGCCTGGCTGTGTGATAAAAACATCCGCACCCTCATAAGCAACCACAGTCCAAGTGCCGCCCAGCTCAGCTTTCACCGCATCGGCATGCAAGCTGATGAGCGCTTTAAGGCTCATTGGCGTGTGTTCGCTATTATAGCGGATGTTGAACTTTGCAATGGCGCGCGATGGAATAACATTGGTTGCCATGTTGCCCACATCAAAGCTGGTGATCGCCATGGTGGATGGATCAAAATGAGCATTGCCGCCATCCAATTCAATAAGTGAAATGCGGTCAATGAAACGCGCCAACTTCGGCACCGGGTTATCCGCCTTATGCGGGTAGGCAGCATGGCCCTGTTTGCCATCAACGGTGATGACGAAAGACAGAGATCCACGCCGTCCGATTTTGATGGTGTCGCCTAGTGTCTCAGGGCAAGTGGGCTCGCCCACCAAGCAATGGTCTGGCGTATGGCCATTTTCTTTCATCCACTTAAGAACTTTCACCGTGCCATTCACGGCAGGGCCTTCTTCATCTCCTGTGATGAGAAATGAGATACTGCCAAGCTTGGACTTATGTGCGGCGATGTAATCCATCGCAGCGGCGGCAAAGGCGGCAACAGCACCCTTCATATCGCAAGCACCACGACCGTAAATCTTGCCTCCGTCAATTGTGGCCGAGAAGGGCGGAAATTTCCAAAGCTTCTCATCACCAGCAGGCACAACATCAGTGTGCCCTGCAAAACAAAGATGCGGCGCAGTGGTTCCAAAACGCGCAAAAAGATTGTCAATGTCAGGTGTGTCTTTGTCTTTGAACACCAGGCGGTGACATTCAAAGTCAGCCGCCGTGAGCAGCTTCTGCAAATAGTCCAAAGCGCCGCCTTCATCTGGCGTGACGGATGGGCAGCGGATCAGCGATTGCAGGATTATGGTGGGATCAGTGTGAGTCATATTCATCAGCGCACACTACTTTAAGCGTCATCCCCGCGAAAGCGGGAATGACGTCGTTTTGTAGCGATTATGCCAGCGGATCAGGCCCGTAGCGGTTGGCGCCCGGCGTTCCGCGCAGGAAGCCACATTCCACGAGTGCCCAGATGCCACCAATCACTGGCACAAGACCGATCAGAACCCACCAACCAGATTTGTCGCGGTCATGCCAACGCTTAACTTGAATGGCCAAGCCAAACCAAATTATGGCGATATAGGCGATCACGCTGATGATCCAACCAATTGGCGACATTTGCATCGTATATTTGCCTGGCTCGTCTGTAGCTGTATAGGTTGCAAAAAGAGCCATAGCGCCGCCGATCAACACCAATCCAAGCACGCTTATAGCAATAGCGCCCAGCCAATATGGTTGGCGGTTTATGCGTCCTTGAAAACTCGTAAGAAGATTCTTCCAGTCCATTTTAGTCTCCCAAATTAAAGCCCCAGAGGCCCTAGTTTGGCACAACCCCAAAAGATTGCAAACCGTTAATCAATCTCTCAACAACTCATTGATGCTGGTTTTGCTGCGCGTCTTCTCATCCACCCGCTTCACAATCACTGCGCAATAGAGGCTTGGCGAGGGCGAGCCATCCGCAAATGGCTTCTGTGGAAGAGAGCCTGAAACAACAACTGAATAAGGCGGCACTTTGCCCATGTGAACTTCGCCCGTAGCGCGGTCTACAATCTTGGTGGATTGGCCGATGAACACGCCCATGGAAATGACTGAGCCTTCGCCTACGATGACGCCTTCCACCACTTCTGATCTGGCGCCAATGAAGCAATTATCCTCAATGATGGTGGGGCCCGCCTGCATCGGCTCTAACACGCCGCCAATGCCAACACCGCCAGACAGATGCACATTCTTGCCGATCTGAGCGCACGAGCCAACCGTCACCCAAGTATCAACCATCGTGCCGGTATCAACATAGGCACCGAGGTTGACAAATGACGGCATGAGAATAGCGCCGGGTGCGATGTAGGCTGAGCGGCGCACAATCGCATTAGGCACGGCGCGAAAACCTGAATCGCGGAATTTCTTTGCGGTCCAGCCTTCAAACTTTGATGGAACTTTGTCCCACCACTTCGAAGTGCCAGGGCCTCCCTTTATCAGTTCCATGTCATTCAAACGGAAGGACAGCAGCACAGCTTTCTTTAGCCATTGATGCACGTGCCATTCGCTGCCCATTTTGGAAGCCACGCGCAGCTTGCCCGCATCCAACTGTGCCAAAGCAAATTCCACCGCCTTGCGAATGTCACCCTTGGTTTTAAGGTTCACCTTGTCACGGGCTTCCCAAGCGGCTTCGATGATGGCTTGCGCGTTCTTCATTTTAAAACTCCGTCTAAAAATTCTGCGAGATCGTCGGTAACATAATCCACATGAGCGGGCAACAAAGCCGCATCATGACTACCCACCAAAACTGTCGTCATGCCAAGACTGCGCGGCACGATAAGGTTGTCTTGGATATCCTCGAAAAAAATCGCCCGCTCTGGTGCAACTGCGTGGCGCTTGAGGAAAATTTCATACGGCCTTGCATCAGGCTTGGGGATGAAGTGACAATCGGTGATGTCAAAAATATCTTCAAATACATCAGCACAACCGAGCCTCGCCAACACATTCATGGCATGTGGCCGGGTGCCTGCGGTAAACACCAGTTTGCGCCCCGGCAAAGCGGCAATTGCAGTGCCCAGCGCTGGGTGATGCGCAACCGGCGAATAATCAATCTCATGCACATAATCTAAGAATCCATGTGGTTCAAAATTATGTTCCAACATCAAGCCACGCAAAGTGGTGCCATATTTCTTGAAATAGCCATGGCGCAGTTTCGTGGCTTCGCTAGCGCTAATGTTCATTTGCGCCACCATATAGTCGGTCATGCGTACAGCAATTTGGTCAAACAATTTACATGAAGCCGGATAGAGCGTGTTATCGAGATCAAATATCCAAGTCTCGATATGGTTCAGTTTGTTCATGCGCCTTTGCGCGAAACACGCGTGCCAACACCGTAAGGGGTGAGCAATTCCAACAACACCGAATGTGGCACGCGGCCATCGAGAATAATCACACCGTCCACGCCAGAGTTTACAACCGAAGCCGCACTTTCAATTTTCGGAATCATGCCAGCAGTGATGGTGCCGTTATCGATCATGCCCTGCACTTCAGATACTTTAAGTTCGTGGATCAGATTTTTATCTTTGTCGAGAACGCCAGCAATATCCGTCAGCATCAACAAGCGTTTGGCCTTAAGCGCCGTGGCAATAGCACCTGCAGCGGTATCTGCGTTCATATTATAGCTCAAACCATCAAGGCCAATACCAACAGGTGCAATCACCGGAATGGCATCGCTTTTCATGATCGTGTGAATGATCTCTGTATTCACTTCACCGGGTTCGCCCACTTGGCCAAAATCTAAGATGGTGATCTCGCCCGTCACCGGATCTTTCTTTTCTTTCACATAACGCTTGGCAATCAGCAGATTGCCATCCTTGCCAGAAATTCCAACAGCCCGCCCACCTGCCTGCTGAATGGATGATACAATCGCCTTGTTGATGGAACCGGACAAAACCATTTCCACCACTTCCATGGTTTCAGGATCAGTGACGCGTAAGCCATCGCGGAATTCGGCTTTCACTGCCAACTTCTCAAGCATCCGGTTAATCTGGGGCCCGCCACCATGCACCACAACTGGATTTAGCCCGCAAACTTTCAACATCACCATGTCACGGGCAAATTGCTGCGCCAGCTTCTCATCCACCATGGCATGACCACCGAATTTAACAACGATCACCTGATCGTCATATTTCTGCAGGAACGGCAGAGCTTCGGAAAGAATGCGTGCGGTATCAGAAATGTTGGCGTGTGACATGATGCGCGAACTTATATTGATATTTGCAAGATTGGAAAGAGGTGTTGCACCTTAAGCCGCTTGCTTAATGCGGCTCAGGCTCCGGCCAGCAGCGCTCAATTGCCCCTCAGCAGCGTTCAGAGCATGTGGTTCCAGCTCCAAGCCCAGAAAGCGCTGGCGCTCAACCGGGCCGGGCATGGTAAGTGAACCTGTAAAGGCCACCGAAAAACCAAAGCGTGAATAATAAGGCGCATCGCCCACCANNCCAATGCCTTGGCACTGGGCTTTGCAATCAACAGCCAATGGCCCAAGCAAAAGTGCAGGCCCCGCTGAGCCAGCTACAATGTTCCACAGCCGCACGGTGCCAATCAGCTTGCCAGCGGCATCAACCGCGCTGAAGGCCAAGCCTTCAGCAGGCAAGCGGCCACTGCGCAGACGCTCAGAAGTTTTGCGAAAGCGCTTCACACCAAAGCTGCGGTTAAGCAAAGCTTCGCGAGCGGCATAGTCAGAAGAAATTTCAGGACGAATTGTGACCATTGAAGTCTCCAATCTCAGATATCTCCATGGTCGGATCAAGTCCGCCCAAGGAGAGGGTGAGGTATGAGCAAGAAGCGAAGGGGATAAAGCTTAAATCACGTAANNTCAGATGTGGTAGGTCCGCAGCGGCGGAAAGCCGTTGAAGGCCACCGATGAATAAGTGGTGGTGTAAGCACCTGTGGCTTCGATCAAAACCTCGTCGCCGACTGACAGTGTAAGTGGCAGCGGATAGGGGTTTTTTTCATAAAGCACGTCCACCGAGTCACAGGTTGGGCCCGCGATCACGCAGAAGCCCTTCTCATCCTTGTCTTTCGTGGTGACAATAGGATAGCGAATGGCCTCATCTGCAGTTTCGGCAAGTCCGCCGAATTTGCCAATGTCCAGAAACACCCATCGGAGATTGTCATTGGCGTGCTTTTTAGAAATCAGCACGACTTCTGACTTGATCACGCCAGCATTGCCCACCATGCCGCGGCCTGGTTCAATGATGGTTTCAGGAATTGCGTTGCCAAAATGCTTGGCCAAACCATCATGAATGGCATTGGCATAAGATTTTGTGCCTGGAACAGGCTTGAGATATTTGGTTGGAAAGCCACCACCGAGATTGACCATCTGCAACACAATGCCGTGGTTGGCCAAGGCATCAAACACCATTTTGGCTTCGCCCAAAGCTGTATCCCAAGCGCCCAAGCGGGTTTGTTGGCTGCCCACATGGAATGAGATGCCATAAGCCTGCAAGCCCAAGCTGCGGGCTTTCAGCAACACGTCAATGGCCATCGATGGCTCACAGCCGAATTTGCGGCTCAGTGGCCATTCAGCGCCAGCACCATCGGTGAGAATGCGGCAGAATACTTTCGCGCCGGGGGCAGCAATTGCCACCTTCTCAACTTCTTCCACTGAATCGACAGCATAAAGCCCAATGCCCAGCATATGCGCTGTCGCAATATCGCGTTGCTTTTTGATGGTGTTGCCAAAGGAGATGCGGTCAGGCGTAGCACCGGCAGCCAGCGCCATCTTGATCTCTTCCACTGAGGCTGTGTCAAAGCACGACCCGAGGCGAGCCAACAGGCTGAGGATTTCAGGTGCAGGATTGGCCTTCACGGCATAGAAAATCCGCGTGCCGGGCATGGCACGTTCGAAGGCTTTGAAGTTGTCCTCAACAATCTTGAGGTCAAGGATCAAGCAAGGACCTTCCGGCTTCTCGCGGCGAAGGAATTCTTTAATACGGGCAGATGCAGCCATGTGGGAAACTCCCAGAAATAAGGGGCGTCAATGGGCTGTGGCTAAGTCCCCGCGCGATGGAAACGCGGAAAATAAGCATCAGCTTACTGACTAGTTTCGCCTTCTCTTGATTGGAAGACCCAATCGCGTGTGGGGCAATGAAAGTGTTTGTCTCTCAGAAATCCCGGCTTTGGACACCAGACGAAGACCAAAAAACCATCACCGTCGTTGCTTTGGGGAGACCTTGCGGCACGTGCGACTTTGGGCTGGGACGCATATGATGGATTCTTTTAGCAATTTCAAGAATAAATTTAGGTAATGCGAATTTTTTTCGCTTAACAGTTACCTAATGGTTAGCGCTGGCCTAAGGCCCCAACTTCTCCCATCCCGCCTTCACTCGTGTGAAAGTGGTGAAGGCGCAAAGTGCGGCATAGACATAGGCCAGCGCCCCAAACCAAGTGGGCCACAGGCAACACAACACAAAAAACAAGATTGTCTCTGCGCCTTCGGTGATGCCGCCGAGATAATAAATCCCCTTGGTGGGATAATCGCTGCTTGTCTCGCCGCGCTTGGCGGCAAGGGCTGCATAAGCCAGAAAGCTTGTGCCAGTGGTAACAAACGCTGCCAACAGCACAGCGGCGGCCAAAGCGTTTGCAGGTGGATAGGCAATCGCAAAAGCCAGTGGCACAGACGCATAGAACACAAAATCCAGTGCGATATCCAAGAAGGCGCCGCGATCCGACTGGTCATTGCTGCCGCGCGCAATAGCGCCGTCCACGCCGTCGGCAACGCGGCCCAACAGCAAAGGTATGATGGCCACTTGCGGCGCACCCGCCACAATGAGGAGTGATGCAAACAGTCCCAGGCCCAGGCCAGCAAAACTCATCTGATCGGCAGTGACCTTATGGCAAATGGCATAATCGGCCATACGGTCAACCGCAGGCTTGGTGAGCTTCAATGCCAATTTATCGAACATATATTACCTCGCCGTTTTCGATTTTGAATATATGCCCGCCTTTTGGCGCATCGGCCTTGTCATGCGTAACTAATAAGGTCGGCGTATTGCGCTTGGCCAAATTCATGAAAGTCAGTTCCCGCATGGAAGCGCGCAAAGCCTCATCAAGCTTGCTAAATGGCTCATCCAACAGCATTGCATCTGGCCCGGCCAGCAAGCTGCGCATCAGCGCCACGCGCTGACGTTGCCCGCCGGATAAAGTGTGGGGTGCGCGGTGTTCAGTTCCTGCAAGTTCAATATCGCTTAATGCAGCACGCATCAGGGCCAATCGTTGTTCACGTGGCCCACGCGCCATGCCGAACAGCAGATTTTCGCCCACTGTTAAATGTGGAAACAGAAGATCATCTTGAAACAAGCGCCCGATGCGCCGCTTGGCAANNGGCCCGACAGCGCAAATGGTGCCGCCAACCCGCCCGCGATGGCTTGCAAGATGGTTGACTTGCCTGATCCTGATGGTCCCATCAGGGTGACGATCTCGCCGCCCTTAATTTCCATCGAAAACGGCGCGATGAATTTGTCGTCATGCAATGAAATGCTGAGGTCTTCTAAAACCAAGCTCATGGCGCACTCCATTTCTGGCGGCCCGCCCAAGTAGCCAGCCAAAACGCCAACAGCGGCGGCAGCATTAACAGAAACGCAAAAGCCGCAAGCAGTGTTCGGTTGCCGCCCGATGAAAGGGTCACGGCCTCAATCGTCAATGTATCAAAGCGCCCGGCTGCCAGTAACTGCGCTGGCACATATTGCCCAAAGGCAACGCCAAAGCCGATAGCACTAGAAGCAACAAGCGGAGCTTTCAGCAAGGGCCATTTCACCGCGGTCAAAAATCTCCAGCGATTCGCCATCAAGCCATTGGCCGCCGCCCGCCACTTCACATCAAATGAACGATAAGGCGCTGCCAAAATGATGAACATATAGGCGGTGGCTGGGATGAGATGCGCCATGAACAAGCCTTGCCATGTTGCGGTGAGGCCCAGGTGCAGGGCCAGGCGGTATTCGCCAAGGCCAGTCGACAATGCCGGCAGACCAAGAAAAATGAGGCTTAAGCCCAACATCACGCGGTCATATTTGGCGGGCATAGCCTCAAACCAAGCAACCAGAATGACAAGGCTGACAAAAGCGCTAGCCACCCCAAGCACAAGACTGGTGAGCAACGCATCGGGCCGCTCAACAATCTGCTGCCATGCCATTGTGCCAAGGCCTTGCGGCACGAGGGCCGGAAAAGTCCAAAGCTGGGCGAGAGACATCACAACAAGCAGCAACCCGCTGATGATGAACATTCCGCTTAGTCCACGCCATTTTAATTGTGCCAGCCAAAGTGGAGCGCTTAAAGTTGAAGGCCCGCATGTAAAAAAGTTCCATCGCCATTGGCGCGAGAGTTTGAGCATGATCCAGAACACCAGCATAACACCGGCACAAGCCAGCGCTAAAAACAATGCGCCAGCACCGCCGCGCAGATTATTTTCAACCCGTGCTGANNGCGGCCATATCCACCACACTGGTGGCATAGACAAAAACAATGATCAGTGGCCAGATGATCTCAGGCCACAGTTGCGGCAAGATAATCCGTGTACTGATGGATAAGTTACCATGACCCAAAGCCTGTGCTGCTTTCACCTGTGCGGTGAGGGCTAGACGTTTGTCTTCACGGCTCAAAGCCTGCAATAAAACAAACAACAGAAAACAAGTTTCCTTGGCGGCAAGTGCCAGCGCCAATGCCAACCCATAAGGATCGTGCAAAGTGGTTATCTGAGGCGGTGTTGCCCAGCCCAGGGGCAGCGCGATCAAACGCGCAATCAAGCCACTCGGCATGATGAGAAATGAAAAGCCCACCGCAAAAGCCAAATGCGGCAGCGCCAACATGGCCCCTAAGGGCAGCGCTACACCTCGAAGCTTTCCACTTTGAAATAGCGTGCATGCAATAAACACGCTGGCAGCAAATGCGGCCAGGCCTGCAACGCTTCCGGTGAAGAGCGATAACGCCAAAGCCTTGCCAAATTGCGGATGATCAAACAGCGCCAACCAGCCTGTGAGTGTTGTTGCATCTTGCAGCATGAACAGCATCACGGCCAGCACTGGCACTATAAACAATAAGACAAGCGGCAAACCCATGCCCCATCCATCAAACAAAAAAGGCGGCCTTTCAAGCCGCCTTCTCTAATTTGAATATAACTTTGCCGTTACTAGGAAGCGAGAGCCTTTTCCTGAGCTGCAATAATGGCCTGACGCTTGGCGATTTCGTCACCAATCGGCGGGCCCTTGAAGCGCTTGCGCTCAAATCCGAACCACAACACAACCAGCAGAACGATGGTGCCAACGGCATAGTTGATCAAGATGTCGAATGGCGGTTGAATGCCCGCATACATCAAGACCAAAACGCCAGCCATACTGATCAAGGCAAGAGGCTTAGACCACATACCAAGGCGGAATGGCCCAAAGTCTGTCCATGTCTTGCCTTCAGCCATCACGCCCGCAGCAATAGGCATCGCGTATGATACATAGAGGAACAATGCGCAGCCTGCGGCCAAAGCTGCAAAGGCTGGCGAGTAAAGCGTTGCTGCCACGGATAACACACCACCCGTCCAAATTGCGGCAACGGGTGTGCGGTAAGTTGGGTTTACCTTAGCCAAAGTGCCAGACATTGGCAGGCCACCATCACGTGCAAAGGCATAGATCATGCGCGAGATAGACGTCAGACCAGCAAGGGCACAAAGGAAGTTGGCAAGCACAATGGCAATTGCCAAAATATCTTTCAAGATTGCTGGTGCAGGCAGGCTGTTAAAGAGATTGAACCAAGAAGCAGCGCCATCTTTGGCCAAGGCTGTCATGTCAGGCGCTGCCATGATGAAAGCCACCGCCATGACAAAACCAAACACCAAAGACCAGAACACTGATTGCATCATGCCGCGTGGAACGGCATTGCGCGCATCGCGGGTTTCTTCAGACGTATGGGCCGAAGCATCAAAGCCCGTGATGGTATAAAGCGGATAAAGCAGACCAACGAGGAAGGCCACAATGCCCACACGCGCTGTTGGCAAATAGCCGCCGCCCGGATCGCCACTGTTGTTTGTGAAAGTGAAGATGCGCGAGAAATCATGGGTTGCGCCGAAAATAAAGAAGGTCAAGGTCAAGACAATCGCAACAACGAAAATCAAATAGCCAGAAAAGTCCGTCAGTCGGGTGGTAATCTTAATGCCGAAATGATTGAACAAGGCTTGTGCCGCGGTAATTATTGCGACGGCGATCACTTGAACCCAATATGCATGGGAGTTGATGGCCACGGCTTGATCCATTGTCATGTCTTTTGGCAGTGCTGTCACGTCAACACTTGTCCAAACCGTCACGTCCGCGCCAAACACGCCAGCTGCCACGAGATCGCGGAACAACTGCCAAACGCCAACATTCACTGAGGCAACAACAAACACCAGACCCAGCATATTGATCCAAGCCGTAGCCCAACCCCAACCGCGCCCGCCAAGAATTGACGACCAGTGATAAAGACCGCCAGCCGTGGGATAGGCCGAAGCAATTTGGCCCAGCGAAGTGGCAACCACCATGGCGAATACGCCGCCAACCAGCCAACCGATACCGGCCTCAAAGCCGCCACCCGAAGAGATAGCCAAGGGGAACGAAGTGATACCCCCGGCAAGAATGCAAATAATCGAAAACGAAATCGCGAAATTCTGGAATCCACCCATGCGCCGCGATAGTTCCTGCGCATAGCCCATGCTATGCAATTGGCGCTCATCCTCGGTCGTAAATTTATTCTCATCCATGTTATTTTCCCCTTACTTATAGTTAATTGTTACGATGTCTGACACATATTGAGCACTTGGGCAAGATGGCCTTCACCGCGCATTAACCATGAATGATTAAATCTTAAGTTCTGAACGGGGGTTTGAGATGTTGAAACAGGTGTTCACTCGGATGTTGCCAGTGTTGGCACTTTTCGTGGTCAATCAATTGGTTATTGAAAGAGCGCGGGCCGGAGATGCGCCCGTTGACTTGCGTGGCACAATGCCAGATCCAGCCACAAGCTATTATGGCAATGTCCACATTACCAGCGGCAGTGATGCCGATCCGGCTTTCACCAAAGTGGTGGGCATGGTTAATGCGGGCGGCAAATTCGCTTATGAAGGCGGAGTGGGCCAATTAGGTTATCAGGCAGATGCGGACATTTGGTATAGCGATCTTGCATGGAGCTATCCCGCCAACACAGCATTTTCTGGTAATTCTGGGGAGTTGGATGGTGCCCTGCACCTGACTTACCAACTCGATGACAGCAAGAAATTAGGGCTCTTCGTCTCCTACAGCGACTTTAGCAATCAACTGAGCGAAACCAACGGCACACTCTTGCCGGGTGGCTTTCAATCCATTGGCAGCAACATGGGCATCACCGGGCTTGGCGTTGAAGGTCTTTGGGCTTTCGGATCAGGCACGACGGTGCAATTGCGTTCTGCTGCTGTCACGCGTGTGTTTAACAACTCAACGACTGATACAGGCACAGGCCCCACCACAACAGGCGGCTTCCAGTTCAATTTGGCTGATTATGGTGCCGTTGTTGCCTTGGGTGCCAATCAACACCTAAGTGACAACTGGTCTTTGCATGGCGATTTGGGCGTGATGAATATGATGCTCGGCTCAACGTCCTCCACTGAATTAGCTTGGGGCGCTGTTGGTGGCGTCGACTATACATTTGATGGCATGCCGATAAGCCTCGGCTTGCAGGGTGGGTATGAGTCCATTGATTACAATGGCACGACGACCAACGCGATCACCACATCAACGAAATTGACCTATTCCTTCGGCGGCCCATCTTCGGGCGCACGCGGTAAACTTTTCCGTAGCGGATTGTTGAACTTCTTCTTCTAGCGCGTCGCGCGGATAAAAAAACCCGGCGCGCTGGCCGGGCCTTCTTTACTTCACAAAAACAATCTTATTTTTTCTTCGGCTTCAAGCTATCGCGGATTTCCATGAGCAGCTTGTCAGTTGAAGATGGGCCAGCCGGTGGTGCTGGTGGCGCGGTCTTCTTCATTGAGTTTGAAATGTTGACAAGAATGAACAAGAAAGCCGCAATGGCGATGAAGGCGATAACCGCTTGGATGAAACTGCCATAGCCAAACAACGTGGCTTCTTTGGCAGNNCCCGACAGAACAAGCCAATGGTCGGAGAAGTTTGTGCCGCCAGTGATTACGCTTATAATCGGCATCAACAGATCTTTGACGACTGAGGTGACGATGGCGCCAAATGCACCGCCCATGACCACACCGACAGCCAGATCGAACGCGTTGCCTTTGAACGCAAAATTCTTGAAATCATTCCACATAAGTTTTCTCCCCGCAGTTGATAATTTAGTTCAAGCCCCTTGCCTGAATAACCCAGCACTTAAACTAATAGCTAACCTGTGCCAAGATAGCCGCCCTTAGGTGACAAGATTGATCAGTAACCCGCTGTAACATCAACAACGTTTGAAACGGGTTGGCCCGTGTTAAAAAGCCGGATCTGGCTGGCCACATAAGCGCAGATCGCAGCAGGATCGGAATCCGCTGCTGCATGAGGTGTTACCGTTACTTTGGGGTGCAGCCAAAATGCTGATGTGGCGGGCAAGGGCTCTTGTCTAAAAACATCCAGAGTTGCCGCATAAAGTGTTCCGTCATCAAGACAGGCCAGAATATCAGCTTCATTCTGCACGCGCCCGCGCCCGGCATTAATCAGGACAGGTGCTCCGAAAGGCCCGCGCCGCGAGAGCCGCGAAAGTAAATCCCGATTGATCATGCCTTCGGTGTCTTTTGTTGCTGGCAATAGACAAACCAAAATGTCTGTGCCGCCTAGAAACGCATTCATTCCGCTCTCACCGGAAAAACACTCAACGCCAGTGATATGTTTTGCGCTGCGGCTCCAGCCGCGCACTTTAAAGCCCATCATCGAAAGTTTTGAAGCGGAGTCTTGGCCCAAAATACCAAGGCCCATCACACCCACTGAAAAATCTTTTGCTGTATGCGCAGCAAAACTATCCCACTTCGATAGAAGCTGATTGGTATCTAACCGACGTTGTTCTCTGGCGTGGATGAGAACATGCAATAAAACATATTCACTCATGCGCGCGGTGAGATCAGCGTCAACCACCCGCAGCAGCGGAACATGCTTTGGCAATGTGCTATCGCGCAGCATGTCATCAACGCCAGCACCCAATGAGACCATTAATTTGAGATTGGGCAGCGTCGCCAAAAGCCCTGCCGGTGGCTTCCAACACGCGGCATAAGTGATTTCGGCCAGATTGCCCAATTCTGGCCAACCACGCACATCAATATCGGGCAACGCTTTTTGCAATTTGGCCACCCATTCTTGTGTGTCCCAAGTTGGCGTGATGACTGCAAGCACGCTCATGCCTCACCACCTTTGCCACTCACCGAATGTAAGAATGCCGCCGCCATCAAAGCCTTGGTGTAATCCGATTTTGGCGCAGCGAAAATCTCTGCGGCAGTACCGTGTTCTTCCACTTTGCCGGCGCGCATCACAATCATCTCATTGGCCATGGCTTTCACCACTTTTAAATCATGGCTGATAAACAAATATGACAGCCCATGCTTGTCTTGCAAGCGGCGCAAAAGTTCCACCACTTGCGCTTGCACACTCATATCCAAGGCAGATGTTGGCTCATCCAGCATGATAAATTTAGGAGACAGCGCTAACGCGCGCGCGATGGCAATGCGCTGGCGCTGACCTCCGGAAAACTCGTGCGGATAACGGTGCATATTGGCGGCGTCCAATCCAACCTCTTGTAAAGCTTCAATTACGCGCGCTTCACGCTGTGCTGAAGTCATCGATGGATTTTGAATTTCCAAACCTTCACCCACGATTTGCAAAATACTCATGCGCGGGCTGAGTGATCCATAAGGATCTTGAAACACAACTTGCATATCTTTGCGTAAGGGTCGCATGAATTTTTCACGCAAACCATCAATGCGTGCACCGTTGTATGAAATGGCACCTTTTGATGCGATCAATCGTAAAATCGCCAAGCCCGTGGTGGTTTTTCCTGAACCGCTTTCGCCCACAATGGCCAGCGTTTCGCCTTGGCGCAGATTGAGATCAAGCCCGTCCACCGCCTTCACATGGCCAATGGTCTTTTTGAAAAAGCCGCGCTTGATCGGATACCAAACTTTCAGATTTTCAGTTTGCACAATAATGGGTGCATGTGGATTGGCTTTTGGCGGCAAGCCTTTGGGCTCTGCCGCCAGCAACATTTTTGTATAATCGTGTTGCGGTTTGGCGAACACATCTGCAGCCGCTCCTTGTTCAACGATCCGCCCCTGCTGCATCACACAAATCTTGTCCGCCATGCGCCGCACGATGCCAAGATCATGGGTGATGAGGAGTAAAGCCATGCCAAATTCTGTCTGCAAATCTTTGAGCAGTTTTAAAATCTGTGCCTGCACGGTCACGTCCAGAGCGGTGGTTGGCTCATCGGCAATCAGAATATCCGGCTTATTAGCAAGCGCCATAGCTATCATCACACGCTGGCGCTGGCCGCCAGAGAGTTGATGCGGATAATCTTTCAAGCGAGACGCCGCGTCTCGAATGCCAACTTTTTCTAACAGTTCCACTGTGCGGTTGTGCGCGCCCCCCCCGGTGAGGCCTTGATGCAATAACAGCGTCTCGCTGATTTGCTTTTCAACGGTGTGAAGCGGGTTCAGCGATGTCATCGGCTCTTGAAAGATCATGCTGATCGCGCGGCCACGCACTTTGCGCAAGGCGGGTTCAGCGGCCTGCAGTAAATCCTGTCCCTTAAACAAAATTTGCCCAGTTGGATGTGATGCCGGTGGATATTGCAACAGTTTCAGAATTGACAATGCGGAGACCGATTTCCCAGAACCGCTCTCGCCCACCAAGGCCAGTGTCTCGCCCTTGTTAAGGGTAAAACTCACACCTTCAACAACAGCTCTGCCGCTAAAGGCCACGCTTAAATCTTTCACTTCAAGCAAAGCCGTCATGTGAAAGTTTTTCGTGGATCAAGCGCATCACGCGCTGCTTCACCGATGAAAATCAAAAGCGTCAACATCAACGAACTGAGAAAGAAAATGCTGAGGCCCAGCCACGGCGCTTGCAAATTGTTTTTGGCTTGTGAAACCAACTCACCAAGCGATGGTGAACCCGGCGGCAGGCCAAACCCCAAATAATCCAGCGCGGTTAAAACAGTCACAGATCCCGCCACGATAAAAGGCATGAAAGTGACCGCTGAGACCACTGCATTGGGCAGCACATGGCGATACATGATCTTCGCATCGCCCAACCCAAGCGCCTTGGCAGCACGCACATATTCAAAATTGCGCGCCCGCAAAAATTCGGCGCGGATTAAATGCACCAGATGCGTCCATGAAAACAGGGTGAGAATGAACAGCAGCAGCCAAAAATTAGGTTGGATAAAGGCTGAGAGAATAATCAGCAAATAAAGCGTGGGCACTGATTGCCAGATGTCGATGAAGCGCTGCATCAGCAAATCCGTCCAGCCGCCGAAATAGCCTTGCACAGCACCAGCCGCAATTCCAATTACCGAAGAAACCACTGTCAGTATTAAGCCGAAAGCCACCGAAATGCGAAAGCCATAGAGCAAACGCGCAATCAAATCGCGGCCTTGGTCATCAGTGCCAAGCCAATTCATATTGCCAGCGATGCAAGCTTCGTCTTGTGCTTTCAGCGGATATTTGGCGCAGGCCTCATCTCGGGTCATCAGATAGGCGGGCCGCGAGGGCGCTGGCGTGGGCAGCTCATAATTTACAGTATTGAATGAATAATGGATGAGCGGCCAGATCATCCAGCCATTTGCGTTGATCTCATCTGCGTTGGTTGGATCGCGAAAATTTGTATTTGCCAGAAAGCCACCGAATTTTCTTTCATCATATTCATTCCACAGCGGCCACAAAATTTCGCCCTTGTAAGATGCAACCAATGGCCGATCATTGGCGATGAGCGGTGCAAACAGTGAAAGGCCAAACAGGCCAATAAAAATCCACAAGCTCCAAAACCCTCGCGCATTTTTGCGAAACAGGGCCAAGCGCCGCTGGTTAAGAGGCGAGAGTTTCACTCAAACCTCCCGTGTTTCAAAATCGATGCGCGGATCAATCCACGTGTAGAGGAGATCAGAAACCAGTGCCAATAGCAGGCCCATCAAAGTGAACACCCACATGGATGCAAACACCACGGCATAATCGCGGTTCACGGTGGATTTGTAAGTGAGATAACCCAAGCCATCGAGTGAGAACACCTGTTCGATCAAAAGCGAGCCGGTGAAAAACGCGCTGATGAAAGCGCCGGGAAAACCAGCAATCACCAACATCATGGCGTTGCGAAACACATGGCCATAGAGCACGCGAGATTCGCTTAAACCTTTGGCGCGCGCTGTCACCACATATTGTTTGCGAATTTCATCAAGAAAGGAATTACGCGTCAACATCGTGGTTGTGGTGAAGGCAGAAACGCCCATAGCGATGATCGGCAGCGTGATGTGCCAGGCATAGTCGCAGATTTTCCCCCACAGGCTGAGATCAGAAAAATTATCAGACGTCAGCCCACGCAAGGGAAAGAAACTCCAATAGCTGCCGCCCGCAAAAACGATAATCAGCATAATAGCAAAAATGAAGTTGGGTATGGCATAACCAATGCTGATGACGGCTGAAGTCCACACATCGAAATTGCTGCCTTCACGCACAGCCTTGGCAATGCCCAGTGGAATGGAAATTGTGTAAGACAACACCATCAACCAAAGCCCCAATGAAATGGAGACGGGCAGTTTTTCTTTAATCAGCTGGAGGACGGGCTTGGACTGAAAATAACTTTCGCCAAAATCAAAACGCGCATAATTCCACACCATCTCGGCAAAGCGTTGCGGGGCAGGCTTATCAAAGCCGAATTGCTTTTCNNCCTTGATAGGTCGCACCTTTGGTCACGGTCTGAACAGATTCAGCGCCACCATTTAGTTTGTTGTCAAGCTGACCCGGCGTTTCAAGCTTGGCAATCAATTGCTCAATCGGCCCACCCGGCACAAATTGCGTGATGGTAAATGTGATAAGTAAAGCCCCTAACAAAGTAGGGTTCATCAACAGCAAACGCTTGAGAATATACGGGCCCATCAGCCAGAAATCTTCATGGCTTTGGCTTCATCAAACAACCAAGTTGTAGGCGCAGGCAGTGCATAAT
>PLXI01000011.1:5093-5298 GCA_003151375.1 Hyphomicrobiales bacterium | reverse complement strand
GTGCCGCCGCCTTTACCTGCAGAGCCAGATCCCCCGCTCGTGCCGCCGCCTTTGCCCGCAGCGCCAGAGCCTCCGCTCGTGCCACCGCCTTTACCCGCAGCGCCAGAGCCGCCGCTCGTGCCCTGATTGCCAAAGCCGTGGCTGCCTGTGCCTTGATTGCCAAAGCTGCCGCCATTACCGGCAGCGCCAGATCCACCGCCCATGC
>PLXI01000011.1:0-5019 GCA_003151375.1 Hyphomicrobiales bacterium | reverse complement strand
CCACCACCACCGCCGCCGCCATGGCCATGAGCACTAAGTTCGGCCACCAAAGGTGCTGCTGCAAAAGCTCCCAGAGCTAACAAAGTCGGGATAATTATTTTCCGAGACTGAAACATGTGAACATCCCCTAAGTAAAATTCTTGGTCCCACTGACCCAAAATGAAACAGTTCGGGGCCAAATCAGGTTTTCTGTCAGGGGTGTTGCAGCAATGGGGCCAGTTGGACTAAACGGCTGGAGCCAAGACCAAATCAGTCGGCGATTTGGTTAATCGGTAAGTGATGCCGCTTTAGCTCAGTTGGTAGAGCACCTGATTTGTAATCAGGGGGTCGCAAGTTCGAGTCTTGCAAGCGGCACCAGTATTTTTAACAATCTAAAGTAATTTTTGAAATGTTGCTTTGGCAGACCAGCCACCAGCAACAACGCGACATAGCAATGAATGGGCATCAAACACTGACGATTTCACGCCGGATGCCTGCATCTGATCGTTGCCTCGACCGAAAGAACTAACTTTCAGCTTTGAATTTATTGCGGCGTTCAGTGAACCGGTAGCGAATTTCGTTCGTATTTCGCCTACAAACCGCGCACAATCAGGCATTGCGTCAAAGTTCGAGCGCAATGCAGAAATAGAACGCCTGCGGTTTTAAAGGATAAGTAAGTGCGAGAACCGACATCTGTTGGGCTTTTGTCCCTCACAACTGCAGTCCCATCTCATGTCTTGGAGCAGAAATACGCATCGGCGATTTCCCAGAAATTGTTTGGCGCCAAGATGGAAGATTTCGACCGCCTCAAAGGTGTCTTTGAAAACGCCGGTATCGATCGGCGATATATGGCGATGCCTACTGAGTGGTATCTGGCAGAACGAGGTTGGAACGAACGCTCGGAAGCCTTCGTTGCCGCCGCCATCGATCTGTTCTGCGTTACTGCAAGGCGGGCAGCCGACGAAGCTGGATTATTGCTGACCGAAATCGACACTGTCGTGTTTGTAACATCAACGGGCGTCTCCACTCCTTCAATTGAAGCACGCGCGGCACAAGTCTTAGGGCTGCGCCCAGACGTATTAAGAGTGCCGGTGTTTGGTCTCGGCTGCGCTGGCGGGGTAACCGGACTTGCAATTGCATCGCAACTGGCGGGTGCGGAGCCCGGCTCTACTGTTCTGCTGGTCGTCGTCGAACTTTGCACATTGGCCTTCAGGTTAGACAAATTCACGCCCGCGAATATCGTTGCGACAGCGCTGTTCGGAGACGGCGCGGCCGCTGCAATACTGCGCGCTGACACGCAACCGAAATTGGCTAAGATAGAAGGTGCACTTCAACACATGTGGCCTGACACACTTAATATCATGGGTTGGAATATCGATGCGACGGGTTTCGAAGTTGTCTTCGACCGCGCAATTCCGCCATTTGTTCGGCGGAACATACGACCAGTCATGGACAATTTCTTGGAAAAATGGGGCATTCAAAGTAACGATAACAGTGGTTCGTTTCGATTTCACCCAGGCGGAACAAAGGTGATCGAGGCGCTAGAAAATGCGCTCGGTTTCGCCTCAGGCTCTCTGAATTTGGAACGCGAAGTTTTGCGCGATTTTGGCAACATGTCATCTCCAACTGCGCTTTTTGTGCTAAAAAAAGAATTGGCTCGCCAAAGCGCGCATCCCGTGATCCTTTCAGCTCTCGGCCCTGGATTCACTGCGTCATCGGTTCTGATGAGTAGAGCCGCATGACATTGGCGACATTCGTTTTGGTGTTGGTTAGCATCCAAAGACTTGGCGAACTTGTTCTTGCACGCAGCAATACCCAACGACTTATAAAAATGGGCGCCTATGAAGTTGGGGCAGGACATTACCCCCTAATTGTTGCTCTCCACGCCACCTGGATTGCCACACTTTGGGTCTTTGGACGTGGTGCCGATGTCAATCTTTACTGGCTTTTCGTTTTCGCTATGTTGCAAATCATGAGGGTGTGGGTGATTGCAACACTCGGAATAAGATGGACAACGAGAATAATCATTTTGCCGGGTGCTCAGGCCGTGACCGCAGGACCCTTTAGATTGATACGTCATCCCAATTACGCTGTCGTCATTGCGGAAATTGCGGTGCTGCCTCTTGCTTTAGGTTTGCCCTATGTGGCTGCAGTTTTTTCCCTGCTGAATGCCTGCATATTGACTATTCGCATCAGGGCTGAAAACAAAGCATTTGCAGTAGCGAATTAAACAGGATTGGCTAAATGTCGTCTAGCATATTTTACAGATCGCAAACAGGAAACCCCAGCAATTGGCTGGGATTTTTTGCGATGTGCATCGGGATGTTTATGGCCATCCTCGATATTCAGATCGTCGTTACATCACTTCCTGCTATTAGCAGCGCGCTGAACATTCCGGCGAGTTCCATGAGTTGGGTTCAAACGGCTTATCTGGTGGCCGAAATCGTGGCGATCCCGTTGACAGGTTATCTTACACGCGCCTTGTCCATGAGGGGATTGTTTCTATTTGCGATCTCAACATTCACCTTTGCTTCAATCGCGTGCGGGTTGGCGCCCTCACTCGAACCGCTTATGGTAGCACGCGTTTTTCAGGGTTTCGCCGGAGGTTGCCTCATCCCGCTTGTTTTCTCGGCGGTGTTTCTTTTGTTTCCTGCGGATCGTCAGAGCGTGCCGACCACGATTGCAGGTGGTCTAGCGGTTTTGGCACCGACCCTTGGTCCGACAGTGGGCGGTTACATCACGCAAACTTTTAGTTGGCACTGGTTATTTATGATCAACGTCCTTCCCGGGATCATTGCCCTGACTATCGCGGCGGTAAATTTGCGCCGAGACCAAGTGCAGCGCGGTTTGCTAAAGCAGCTCGATGGGCTTTCGATCCTCGTGATGATTATGGGATTGGCTTCGTTTCAAATTGCAATGAAGCAAGGCGCGAAGGAAGGATGGCAGACATTTTCGGTGGTCTTACTTCTTGTTGTTGCTGCATTGAGCTTGCCCATCTTTGTATTCCGTTCGACCAAGCGCGCATACCCATTGGTAAGGCTGAAGTTGATGCGTAGCAGGAATTTCGCGACCGCATCTGTCATTAGTTTCGTGTTTGGTATCGGGCTGTTTTCCACAGTCTATCTGATGTCCGTATTTCTCGGAATTGTCCGCCATCACAGTCCACTTGAGATCGGGCTCGTGATGCTGGTGACCGGAATAGCGCAACTCATTGTTGCACCACTGGTCGTCAGCCTCGAACTTCGATTTGACGCGCGAATTCTCACACTGGTTGGCTTGGTGTGTTTTGGCAGTGGCCTTGCCATAAGCGCATTCGAAACCAGCAATGCGGATTTTCGCGAAATGATCCTGCCGCAGATATTACGCGGCGTGGGCATTATGTTCTGTCTCATCCCACCCACGCGTCTCGCGCTGGGATCATTGCCTGATGAATCCATTCCAGATGGAAGCGCGCTGTTCAATCTGATGAGAAATCTTGGTGGATCGGTTGGCATCGCCCTAGTGGACACAGTGATATGGCAACGTTCACCAAAGTTGGCTGAAATAACGGCGGCGAAACTCATGGCTGGTGACACTGCAACGGCAAACGCGATTGGCCTTCCATTTCCCTTGCCGCCCGCGGGCAGTATCAAACTGGACGGGCCGGAAATCGAAATGGTAAAACCCTATATTGAAACATACGCCTTAACCGCGGCAATTAACGAGGCATGGCTCCTGTTGGCGGTGCTGACTTTTGCTGCAATCATTATCCTGCCCCTCGCGCAGTCCACTAGGAGTAAAGTAATTGAGGCACGCAATCCCTAAGAAAACATTTTAGTCCAATACAGTGTTGCGCTAATTCTTTATTGCATTCACAAACCAAACAATCCTGATAAGCTCGCGCTATGACAAAGCTTGATCCCATTTCATTATCGAAGGCTACCCCACCAGGTGACTTACCGTCGTCGCTGCAGGCGCTGTGGTGGTTGAAAAAGGGCGAGTTGGTAGTGGGCACTGAGTGGAAGAAAGCCCACGCGATTTGTCAGCAGAATGAGGGCAACCCCGATTATGATTTGATTCACGCCCTGGCGCATTGGATCGAGGGCGACGAGAGTAATGCAAACTATTGGTACCACAGAGTAGGCACCAAACGCGCGGCGACAATTGCAGCTGAATGGGAACGCATAGTGGCTAAGATAGGGCGTGAACCCACTGCGTAATCTTGATGATTGTCGCTTTCTCGCCTTTAGGATGAAATCGGATAGCCTTGACAACCTATCGCACTGCATACCAATTTTCTATAAGCTGAACGAAATGCAAATGAGGCGGTCATGTACACAATAAAAGGTCTCTTAGATAAAGACGGCAGCGCCGCGGTTTTGGCGTCTGGCAAAGATTGGCATGAAGCCCGTGAAAAAGCTGCACAATTTCGTGCACAAGGGCTCGAAGTTGAAATTTGGCATGTGGACGGTGTTAAGGTTGATGAACCAGAAATTGATGTAAATGCCCCAAAGCCGTAAGGGAGAAAAGTAAACGGCGGAAGTCGCCATAACAGCACGTCTTGAAAAATCCACTCGCTATTTAAAAGCGCCGCTCTAACTATTTATTTTGCCGCAGGTTGCGAACGCGGTCAAACAAAACCGCAATTAAAATTGCACTGCCGATAAAAACGCCCTGCCAAAATGCATTAATGCCAAGCAATCCTAAACTATTGCGAATAACTTCTATCAAGGCAGCGCCGATAAGAGCGCCAGTTGCCGTGCCCACCCCACCAACCAAAGCGGCTCCGCCGATCACTGCAGCAGCAATAACTTGAAGCTCTAATCCTGTTCCAATGTTGGTGGTGACCGCGCCAAGCCAACCGGTTTCCACAATTCCAACAATGCCCGCCGAGAGCGATGAAATCATATAAACCGCAACTTTGATTTGCTTGACCGGAACGCCTGTTAATATGGCGGCATGTTCATTGCCGCCGATTGCGTAGAGATACCGGCCAAATCGCGTCCAACGCAGCACAAACCCGGTAATCAGCGCCAGCACGATCATATACATAACTGGATT